>CAZBPT010000009.1:4647-17033 GCA_964493875.1 uncultured Bacteroidales bacterium
TCAAAAGTATCACCAATATCCAACGTTAATATTTTAAACTCTGTTGGTCCCTACTACCGAAAAATTGCTCAAGGTTTTTCTGTTAATAACAGTGATTTTTCATTTATAATATCAGCAAATCATTTAAAAGCAAAATCTGGAAGCGGAACAGGCTTAGACGATGACCAAAATGACGGGCAGTCGGTTTTTAATTATACCAGAACACTTGAATCGCAAGCAATTGTGGATAATTTGGAATATTTAAAAACTTATTATGATTCTGAGAATGTACTTGTACTAGGAGACTTAAATTCATTAAATTTTGAAGATCCTATTGAAGTTTTTAGAAATTCAGGTTATGAAAATCAAGTCGCTCGTTTTGACTCCACTCAATATTCATATTGTTTTGACAACAACGTTCAGTATTTAGATTATATTCTCGCAAACGATGCAATCTATCCTTATATCTTATTTGCAACAAATTGGCATATAAATGCAGATGAGCCAGCGTTTCTTGATTGGGATAAATGTGATAATTCACAGGATTTTCTTTATCGATCTTCAGACCATGATCCGGTTATAGTCTATCTTAATTTGATTAGTAATAAAGAAACTATTGACAATATTGAAACGGTTAATGTTTTTCCTAATCCTGTAACTGACAAATTATCGTATTTATCTGAAAAAGAAGTTAATAAAATTAATTTTTATTCTATTGATGGAAATTTGATAAAAACAGAAATCCTAAACTCATTTGCAGAAACTATTAATGTAGAATTTTTACCGAAAGGTGTTTTTTATATAGAATTTATTAGCGATAATAATATTTTTGTGAAAAAGATAATAAAGATTCAATAGTATAAATAGTTTAAAAGAAAAATATCAAAAATTAATAATAAATAATGTTGATATATTACCGAATTAATATGTTTGTTATGAAAAAAAAAGAAAATAAATTATTTTTGTAAAATTCGGCAAAATTATTATGAAATCAAGGTGTCTTATATTCGTTTTTTCTTTTTTGTTTGGTATTTCTGCATTTTCTCAGAGCTATAATTCATATTTTTACCAATTTGATTTTAAGTATCATTATGGCGTTTCACTTCCTCATCATGATTATATGAATTATATAATAAAGGATAGAATTATGATAGGGGAATTAAATTTTTCCTTCAAAACAGACGGGTCGAAAACTTGGCAACGAGTATGGCGATGTCCAGAGCTAGGAGTTGCTTATCAATTTGGAACACTTGGAAACAATAAAATCTTAGGTTATTCAAATTCAATATTTGGATTCATTGGCATACCTGTTATCGAAAACGATTATATTATTTTGAAATATAGGATAGGAGGAGGTCTTGCATATCTTACAAAAGAATTTAATGTTCGTTCTAATCCCTTAAACGTTGCAATTGGATCGCATTTTAATGCTCATGTTCATTTGTCTATTATAGCAGATATAAAACCATTTGATATTCCCTTGTATATTTCGCCGGGCTTTGCTTTCAATCATTTTTCTGCAGGTGCAATTACGGCTCCAAATTTAGGAATAAACCAATTTTCTGTTAATCTAGGGATAAAATATTTGTATTCAGAATACCAATATTCGCTACTACGTGGTAGAAAACCTTATCAGAGCAATCCTGAATGGGAATTGTCAGTTTATTACAGCACTGCAATAAAAAAGAATACTGTTTATTCACGTCTATACTCCATAAATTCTATTTCTGCAGATGCAGGATTGCGAGTGTCATTTAAAAGGACATTTGGTCTTGGAACGTCATTCTCTTTTGACCCGTCTATTAAAATGTTGTTGGAAGAACAACAGAAATACAATTGTGTTGGAGATTTGTTCCGTTTGGGCTTTCATGTTTATCAGGAACTGTACTTTACCGAAAAATTATCTTGTTTAATACATTTTGGAGGATACGCTTATAACAAATATTATACAAATACTTTCTCATGGTTTTATGTGAAAGCTGGTTTGCGATATACTTTTAAGTATGATATTTTTACAGGTATATCATTAAAAACAAGAAATTTTGCTGCTGATAATATTGAGGTTTCCGGAGGATACAGAATACTAAAATCAGAATGGTAAATATTAAACTATTGATTTAATATTTACCATTTAATGTGTTTATTTATAGTTATCAAAATTAATGTCTTCCATATTAATTTTTCCAATATGAATACAATTAATTCCTAATGATTGTGCCGTTTCGATATTAGTTTTATTGTCGTCTAAATATAAAGTTTCTTCAGCTAGTAGTTTTGAATTTGACAAAACATATTTATAGTAATTAATGTCTGGTTTCCTCATCCCATCTAGATGTGAGTAGTAAGCATATTCAACTAAAAGATCCAAATTTTCTAAATCAAATTTTTCTTTAATAAGTTTTGTATAACAATCGTGATGCATTGCATTTGTGTTACTTAGAATAAAAGTTCTAAACTTATTCTTTAATTGTTTTAAAATTTCTATTCTTTCTTTCGGGTAGTCGAGAATTAAAGCGTTCCAACATTCAGTAATAATTTCGTTTGAAAAATTGGTTTTTGTAATATCTCGAAACTCGTTGCAAAATTCAATTACAGAGATATTACCTGTTTCTAATCTATCAAAAATATTTATTTGTGATGCTAATGTGTATATTTTATCAAAATTATTAAGGCCGTAGCGTTCAAATGCTTTTTTGCTATAATCTGTATCAATGTTTAGAATTACGTTTCCTAAATCAAAAATTATATTTTTAATCATATTTATAGTTATTTGTTTTTTACATCTGCAAGTGGTTTAAATCCTTCACCCAATATTTCGTTCGTGTCCATGATAGAAATAAAAGCCTTTTTGTCTATTTCGTAAATATATTCCTTTAAAATTTCAACTTCACGGCGAGTTACTATAGTAAATATAATTTTTCTTTCTTCATCTTTGTACATTCCTCTACCACATATAATAGTACCACTTCTTTCTATATCAACTAAAATCTTAGTCTTGATATCTTCATATTTATCCGAAATAATGAACATTGCTTTGTTGTATTTTACACCTTCCAAAATAATATCTACAACTTTTCCTGTGATGTAAATAACAATCCATGAATATAAAGGAATTTCCCATTCTTGAAAATACGCAAAACCAATAATTACAATTACTGAATCCACATAAATAATTAAATTTCCAAGAGAAATATGAGTATATTTCTGAATTACCATTGCAATAAGGTCTGTTCCTCCCGAAGATGCTTTTGATTTAAAAACCAATCCCAATCCTATACCTATTAGCACACCTCCATAAATTGAAGAAAGTAAAGGAGAATTTTGTACTAACGGTAAATCTGCGCCCCCTCTAAAATATCCGTTGCACCAAGTAATAATATCAACAAAGACAGCCATTGATACGAACCCTAGAACAGTTTTCCAGCCAAAGCGAGGACCTAAAACCTTTAATCCTATTAAAATTAGTGGAATATCGAAGCAGAGAGCTGTTATACCCATTGGAAATTTGAATGCGTGGTGAATAATAATGGCAATACCATAAACTCCACCGGGAACAATTTTATATGGTGATATAAAAAAGACATAGGCTAATGCCATTATAAATGTCCCTGATAAAATTAAAAAAATAGCACGAAACCATTTTAATGAAAATAATTTTTCTTTTGTTAAAAAAGCCATAATTTTTTGTTTTTAAGTTATTTTTCTGAAAATAAATTTATAAATTTCATTTTTTCCACATCAAATAATCCCTTTGCAGAGATTTTTAATTTTGGAATAACAAGTAAACTCATAAAGGAAAGAGTCATAAATGGCGATGTAAGTTTTATCCCATTTGCTTTTACTATATTATTTAATTCTTTATATTTATTTGCAACATTTTCTGCACTGTCTTGTGTCATTAATCCAGCGAACTCCAGTTCTATTGTATAATAATTTTTTTCATTTACATAAGTGATACCACCTTTTTTGGAAATGATTTCATTTATTGCATTTAAAATACTTAGATCGTCTGTTCCTACAGCAATTATGTTATGGCTGTCATGAGAAATTGATGTTGCAATTGCTCCTTTTCTTAATCCTATGCCATTAATAAATCCAATTGTTGCTTTCTGCTTTTTATATCTGTTAACAACAACTATTTTTAATATGTCTTTGTCTATATCTGAAATTAAATTGTTGTTTTTATCTGTCTTTGCTCTGGTGGTAAAGGAGTTAGTTAGTAATTCTTTATCTATTACTTCAATTACATTTATGTAGTTTGCTTCTTTTTTTATTTGGATATCTTCTATATCAATTTCTTTGATTTTGAAGTTGTTGATAGCTTTTTCTTTTTTACTGTCAAAGAGAACTCGTCCGTTAGAATAAACAGCTTTACCGTTGATATAAGTTTCTAAAACATTGAAATTTTCCAAATTATCTATAATTACAAAATCGGCATTATCTCCAGGTTTTAGCATTCCAACGTCTAATCGGTAGTGTTTTTGTGGATTTAATGTTGTAGCTTGAAGTAAGTCAAATAAATTTACGCCCATCTTTAATCCCTTGGCAATGATTTTGTTAATATGTCCTTTTTCAAGTAAATCGTCAGGATGTGAATCGTCAGTACAAAGCATAATCTCTTCGTTGTACTTTTCTAGTAGTGGGTAAAGCGCTTCGAAATTTTGAGCTGCAGAGCCTTCTCTTATCTGAATTTTCATTCTGGCGTTTAATTTATTTATCGCTTCTTCAATATTGCTACATTCGTGGTCAGTGGAAATTCCACTTTCAGCATATTTATAATTTTCTTCTAATGTTAGTCCCGGAGCGTGTCCGTCAATTAATGCATTATATTTTTTTGCTGTTTCAATTTTATCAAAAATTTGTTTTTCGTTTTTTAGAATTCCTTCGTAGTCCATTACTTCGCCTAAAATGTGCAAATTGTGTTTTTGAAATAAATTGTCTATGTCGGTTGAGTTTATTTCTGCGCCAGAAAATTCGTTTTTACTTACGGGCACACAGGAGGGAATGGCGAAATATGTTTTTAATGGAACTTTTTTTGCATTTTCAATCATAAAATCAACGCCTTTGCATCCCATAACGTTTGCAATTTCGTGAGGGTCTGCAATTACTGCAACAGTACCATTTGACACTGCGAGTTTAGCAAATTCCGATGGGATTAGCATTGTGCTTTCTATATGCATGTGAGAGTCAATAAATCCAGGAAGAATATAGCAATTGCTATCAGTCACTTTTTCTTTGATATTTATTATTTTATTATCATTGATTTCAAGTCTTCCTTTAAATATTTTTCTCTTATGAATATCTATAATATTCCCTTCTATTATTTTCATCTAATATTAGTTATTTTAATGAAATTAGTTTTTGAAATTATTTTTCTTCGTAAACCCAATCTTTTGCTCTTCCTAATGGAGGTTCGCCTGTTTCTGTTGGTAAAAATTTATCAATTTTTGGGAGTTCCAAAGGTAAATCATCTGTGTTTATAGTGTAAGGCATTCCATCTTTATAGTAAATAGGAAAAGGTTCTCCCCAATATCTTTGACGGCTAAAAATAGCATCTCTAAGACGGTAATTAATTTTAATTTTGCCTAGCTTATTATCTTCAATATATTTTTTTGTTTTAGCGATAGCTTCTTTTACGCTAAGTCCATTTAGAATTAATTCATTGGCATTATTTCCTTCTTTTGCAATTTTATTTATATCAATAGGGCTGTTTGTCATAATTCCATCTTTTGCATCGAAACTTTCTGTACTAATGTCAGCGTCTTTGATTAGAGAAATTATTGGTAAATTAAAATGTTTTGCAAAAGCGTAATCTCTGCTGTCGTGAGCGGGAACTGCCATAATTGCGCCGGTTCCGTAACCTGCTAATACATAGTCGGATATCCAAATTGGAATTGAAGTTCCTGCAATTGGATTTTTTGCAAAAGTACCCGAGAAAACGCCAGTAACTTTACTGTCTGCAATTCTTTCGCGTTCGCTTCTTTTTTTAACGTTTTCAATATAATTATCTACTTCTTCTTTTTGTTCCTTGGTTACAATAGTTTTTAGGTATTCGCTTTCGGGTGCTATAACCATGAAAGTAACACCATAAATAGTATCGGCTCTGGTAGTAAAAATTTTTATTGGAATAGAAGGACAGCTGTCATTTTTTATGGTTTCAAATTGCATTTCTGCCCCTTCACTTCTTCCTATCCAATTACGTTGTGTTTCTTTGATACTTTCTGTCCAATCAATTGTTTCAAGCCCGTCTAAAAGTCGTTGTGAATATGCAGAAATACGTAAATTCCATTGTAGCATTTTTTTCTGAACAACAGGATAACCACCTCTTACAGACAATCCATCTTGAACTTCATCGTTTGCCAATACAGTTCCTAGACCTTCGCACCAATTAACATTAGTTTCTGCTAAGTAGGCTAGTCTGTAGTTCATCAATACTTCTTGTTGTTTTTTTTCGTCCCAAGAATTCCATTCTTCTGCTGAAAAATTTAATTCTTCACTTTGAGCAATATCTAAATCTTTGTTTCCTTGTATTTCAAAACATTCTATTAATTCGATAATTGGGCGAGCTTGTTTTGCTTGGTTACAATAGTATGAATGAAAAAGTTGAATAAAGACCCATTGTGTCCATTTGTAATATTTAGGATCACTAGTACGAATTTCTCTGTCCCAATCGTAAGAAAATCCAATTTTGTCGAGTTGATTACGATATCTATTTAAATTTATTTCTGTTGTAATTGCAGGATGTGTTCCTGTTTGAATAGCGTATTGTTCTGCAGGAAGTCCAAAACTATCGTAACCCATCGGATGGAGTACGTTAAATCCATTTAGTCTTTTATAGCGAGAATAAATGTCGCTGGCAATATAGCCTAATGGGTGACCCACGTGAAGACCAGCACCTGAAGGGTATGGAAACATATCTAGGACATAGTATTTTGGCTTTGTATTATCTATTTCCACTTTATAACTCTGGTTTTCTTTCCAGAATGAAAACCAACGTTCTTCTATATCTTTATAGTTGTATTCCATATTTTTATTATTTTGCAAAGATATCATTTTTTTTGTAAAGTTTTTCTTTCAAATTCTAAATAAAAGTTTATTTTTGTGGAACGAATTTATCAAATCTCTATTTGGCATATTCTTTGTTAAATTATTATTAAATATTTTTATTATGAAAACAATCACAAAAATTACACTAGTTTTAGGCCTACTTTTCTTTTTTGTTGGAAAATCTTTTTCTGCAGTTGAAATGAACAGAATGGCTGCAAGAAATTTTTTAGATAAAACTTCTTATATTATTTATGAAGCATACGATATGGTATATGGATATAATTATTATACCTCAGGGAATTTATCAAAAGCTATAAATCATCAAAGATATGCAAATTTTTTGTTTTCTATAGGTCAAATAAATAAAAGTGTTTATTTTTCTCATATAGCACGTGATTATGCTTTGAAAGTTATTTATTATTGTGATAATTATTGGAATAACTATTATCGTCCATATTATTATGAATATTATTACAATAATTATTATTATGGCTCAAATAATAGAGGTTCTTGGTATTATAACAGTCACAATCATAATAATTATTATTCAAATGATAATCATTATGGTAGAGATGGATATGGGCATCATGGAAATTATAATAGAAGAAATTCAGGAGGCAATAATGGAAATTATGGCGGTTCCCATAGAAAGGTTGAAACTAATAATACAACCGATAATACAACGAGAACAACAAATACTGAAAATTCAAGATATTCAAAATTTAGTACTGAAACTATTAATAATACCGAAACTTTAAATACTGTTAATTTTGATAATTGGGCTAAAACTTATTATAGTAACGAAGAATTAAGTATTGTAAAAGAATCACCTGTTATTTCTCCCGTTGAAATGGAAAGAGAAATTAACAACAGTTCAATATCAAGAGTCGTTGATGATAACAAAATTGTAAAAGATGATTTAAAAGAATTTTCAGCTGAAGTTACTACGTATAAAACCAATAACGAAAAAGAAGCTCGTGAAATTTCTATATTAAAACCGGCTGATTTTGGCACAACACAATCTGTTACTCGTTCTACTGCAGGAAAAGAAATTGCTCCAATAAATAATACTAACAGAAGAATAAATAATAGTAATAATAATAATGCTGTACGTAGAAATAGTTCTACTAACATTAACAATACCCAAAAACCCGAAAATCAAAACGCTACTCGTACAAATAGTTCTACTAATATAAATAATACAAAAAAACCCGGAACTTCAAGTACTACACGTACAAACAATACTTCTACTAATACTAATAGCACTAATACTAATTCTACTCGTACAAATACTACTAATAGGACAGTGACAGTAACCGGTACTAATACCCCAACAAATACCACACGTAAAACTACTAATACAACAAAAAAGCAATAAGACTCAAACGCAACGACTACACAAAAAGAAATCAATTATTATTATAAAAAAAACAAGTTATAAGACTTGTTTTTTTTATAATAATTAATTAAAAAAATCTTAATAAAATTTTCTGATTATTTCTTGTATATCATTATGAATATAAGGATTTGAAGATATTATTTCGCCTCGTGCAAGAAAGTCTTCGCCATAAATGAAGTCGCTATTTTTTCCTCCTGCTTCTTTAATGATAAGAGAACCTGCTGCTAAATCGTGTGAGCATATATTTGTTTTGTAATAGCCATCGAATCGTCCACATGCCACGTATGCTAGATCTGTAGCTGATGACCCTAATCGTCTAATGCTTTTACTGTTTTGTATTAATATTTCAAAAATATTTATTTGCTTCTTTAAATTTGTAAAATCATTTGCTGGGAACCCTGTTGCTAATAAAGAATTTTGCAGTAATTCTGTTTTTGAACAAAAGATTTTTTTCCCGTTCAAAAAAGCACCAGAATTTTTGTATGCGTAAAAGCATTCATCTAATCCTATTTCCAAAACTACTCCTAGAAGGATTTCATCTTTTTTTGCCAATGCAATACTTACCGCAACAGGATATAGTGAATTAATGAAATTTGTCGTGCCGTCTAATGGATCAATTATCCAATTGTATTCCTCAATATTTGTTCTTGTTTTTTCTTCTGTAATAAAACCTGCAAATGGGCAAATCTTTGATAATTTTTCACATATCACAATTTCAGATTCTTTGTCAATGTTTGTAACAAAATCGTTTTTCCCTTTTATATTAATTTGTATTTTTTCCTTATTTAGTAAGGCGTTTTTAATAATAATTGCTGCAATTTTTGCAGTATCAATAGTTTCTAAAGTTATTTTTTCAAGATTCAACGTCATAGTAATTCTATTTTTATTGTTTCTTCATTAGAAAAACTTATTAATTTTACCGGAACGATTTTGTTGATAAGTTTTTTGTCGTAGTTTGTTTCTACTTTAATGTAATTTTCTGTAAATCCATAAATTAAGTTAGCTTTTTTTGTTGCTTCGAATAATACATTAGCTTTTTCGTTTATGTTTTTCGATAAAAATATCTTATGCTTTTCTGCTGATAAATTATTTATTAAATCACTTCTTTTTTGTTTTTCTTCTGGTGAAACTTTTGGTGAAAACGTTAGTGCTCTTGTATTTGGTCGTTCTGAATATTGAAATTGATGAATAAAAGATATGTCAAGACTTTCTACAAACTCATAACTTTCTTGAAATAATTTTTCTGTCTCTCCATTTACACTTGTAATTAAATCTATTCCTATAAATGAATTAGGAATTATTTTTTTTATATAATCAATTTTTTCTCTAAAAAAATTAGTAGTATAATGGCGATTCATTAATTTCAACATTTCATCAGAGCCTGATTGTAGTGGAATATGGAAATGTGGCATGATTTTTCTCTCCTCAGCAATAAAATCGATAATTTCATTGTGAAGTAAATTTGGTTCAATACTGCCAATTCGAAATCGTTCAAGTCCGTTAATTTTAATTAATTCTTTGAGTAAATCAAGGAAATTTTCGTTTCTATTTTTGCCAAATTCACCTAAGTTTACTCCTGTGAGTACAATCTCTTTTATCCCTGATTTTGCAATTTCTTTTGCTTGAGAAATAATTTCGCTAATTGCAGTACTTCGACTTGGACCTCTTGCTATAGGAATTATGCAATATGAGCAGAAATTGTCGCAACCATCTTGAATTTTTAGAAATGAGCGAGTTCTTTCTCCTACTGAAAAAGCTCCCACAAAATTTTTCATTTCTTTATATTCAGATTTTATTATCAATGGTGAATTTTGTTTATTAATTTTATTGATAATATCGGTAATTTTGTCTTTGTCGTTGGAACCAAAAATATAATCAACACCAATTTTTTTTATGCTTTCAGAATTTATTTGTGCATAGCAACCTGTAAAAATTATTATTGCGTTTGAATTTTTTGTTTTTGCTCTTCTTACTGCGTTCCGACTTTTTTTTTCTGCATTTGAAGTCACAGAGCAAGAATTAATAACGTAAACATCGGCAACTTCGTTAAATTTTACTACAGAAAAATTATTCTCAATAAAAATTTTGGCAATGGTAGAGCTTTCCGAATAATTTAATTTACAGCCAAGAGTATAAAATGCGACTTTGTTCTTTGATTGCATTAATTGAGTTGTAATTTATTTTTCTTTAATATTTTTTATTTTATTTATCCAGATTTGTTTTTCTTTATTGAATCTTGGCATATTTGCAGAATCAATAGGTTCAGCTGCAGGAGGATCAAATTTTAACGGGTCAATTTTACATCCATTTTCATGAATTTCGTAGTGAAGATGGCATCCTGTAGACCAACCTGTGCTTCCTACGTAGCCAATTGTTTCTCCCTGCAAAACGTAGTCGCCAACTTGGTATTTTCCAAATTGAGACATGTGCATATATACTGTTGTGTATATGCTGTTGTGTCGTATTGTTATCATATTCCCGGCACCGCCACGCCAGCCACGCGAAGTGATTGTTCCGTCTGATGCTGCGTATATGGGCGTTCCGCAAGGTGCTGCATAATCTGTTGCTTTATGCTCTGTTGGTCGGTGAAATATTGGGTGCATTCTTGCATTTGAGTATCGTGAACTTATTCGAGTGTATTTTAATGGCGCTTTTAAAAATGTTTTTCTCATGCTGTTTCCAATTGTATCGAAAAACGAAATTTTTGAACTGTCGTTTACTTTAAAAGGAATAGACCATAATTCTCGATTGCCATGAAAAAATAATCCCGCTTTTATTTCTGGCATTTCTATTGATTTTCCGTCAACAATTAAATCATCAAAAACAATTTTAAACCAATCGCCTTCTTGTAGTGAATAAAAATCTACAGTCCATGCAAAGGTTTGAGATAATGCAATAGCAAGGTTCCAAGAATATCCTTTGTCTATTAAGGCTTGCCATAATGAGCTTTTTATTACTCCGTATGCAGTAAGCTCTAATGTATCAATCTGTTTGTTTTGTTTATTAATAATTATCGTGTCGGGGTTTGTAAAATCGTAACGAGTATATTTTGTTAAATTATTTTCATAAACAAAATATTTCATCTGTGGAACATTATTAATAATTGTATCATAAAAAATGTGATAAGGTCTTCCAACGTGAATAAAAGTAGTTTTTAAACTATCGGTAGATTGTTTTGAAATCTTATCTATTTGTTGTCCTGAGATACCATGTTCTAATAGAATTGTACCAAGAAGGTCTTCTTGTTTTACTGTATCAGTATGCACGTTCCATTGGTATAGAAATAGTCCAAATTTTTCTTCAGGAGTATATGGAATCAAACAAAAATTTCTTTTTTTTGTTTCTTGAGTTAATAATAAAATGAAAACTATTATTCCAAGTGATAATAATATTGAGATAGTAATAATGTACTTTTTTTTCATAATTATTGTTTTTCAATCCATTGATTATTTTTTTTAATAATTTTTATTAATTCGTCAACGGCTTGATCTTCACTAATATTTTTTATTACGGGCTCTTTCCCTTTAAAAATACTTACGCAATTGTTTTGAGTTCCAACACAACCGTAGTCGGCATCTGCCATTTCTCCGGGGCCATTTACAATGCAGCCCATTATCGCAATTTTTAATCCTTTCAGATGAGATAATTTTTCTTTTGCTTCTTTAGCAATTTTCTCCAAATTATAGGAAGTTCTTCCACAACAAGGGCAAGAAATAAATTCTGCTTCATATATAATAGTATCTGTTGCTTGCAAAAGTTTTTTTGTGAATGAAATATTGTCCGTTAGTTTTTTTTCTACGTTTATCCATAATCCGCAACAGAGGTTGTCTACTAATATCGGTGCGGGGAAGCAGGACAAGTCAATTATTGTGTTTTCTATATCTACGCTTATACTAGAACATTTTATTATTAAGCAGTTGTTAAATTTTTTACCTAATTTTTCATAGTAATATCTTATTGT
>CAZBPT010000009.1:17133-22593 GCA_964493875.1 uncultured Bacteroidales bacterium
AAATTACTTGAAACGATTATGAATTTATTCTTAAAAATTTTTTTCTGTTCATATTTTTCGCTTTTTGAGTAAGGATTATAAGTGTTGATATTTTGACTTATATTGTAATATTTAAATTGTTTGTTAGCAAATCTGTCAACAATTTTTTTTGCAAAAGCAATTTCATTTTCAGGACTTTCAGATAGAGAAACTCTTATTGTGTCTCCAATCCCGTCGGATAGTAGTGATGATATTCCACAAGCGGATTTCATTCTGGCTTCTATTCCTTCACCCGCTTCGGTAACACCAAGATGTTGCGGAAAAATGCAGGTTTCATCAATCATTGCAGCATTTAATAACCTACATGCATATATCATTGTTGAAACATCACTTGCTTTCATTGATACAACAATATTGAAAAATTTTTCATTTATGCAGATGTCTAAAAATTCTAAAACAGCTTCAACCATTCCTCTAACAGTATTGCCGTATCTAGATAATATTCTTGAAGATAATGAACCGTGATTGCTACCAATTCTTAAGGCAGTTCCGTATTCCTTACATGTTTTTATTAGAGGTAAAAGTTTTTCATGAGTCTTTTCTAATTCAAGTTTGTATTCCAGGTCTGAAATTTCGTTATTTTTATACTTAGTATTTTCAATAAAATTACCAGGGTTAATACGAACTTTTTCAACAACTTTTGCTGCTTCTATTGCTATTGCTGGATTAAAGTGGACGTCAGCAATAAGAGGTTTTTTATAATTTTCGCTATTTAAGATTTTTTTAATAGCGTTTAAATTTTCTACATCAATAATTCGTGGAACAGCTAAACGAACAAAATCGGCTCCCGCATCAAAAAGAGTTTTACATTGGTTTACAGATTTATCTATCTCCGAAATGGGACAGTTTGTCATGCTTTGTATTCTTATCGGATTTAACCCGCCAATCGTAGTATCACCGACTTTTACAACTCTTGTTAATATTCTTTCATAGTTATTTAAGTCAATGCAATATTTGTTAAGAAAATTTTCCATGTTAATTTGCCTTAATTATTTTATATAATTTATCTCCTCGGCGTACTAATGTATTTACTCTAATCGAAAAAAGACTTCCTTGTTTTACTTTTTCTACCGGAATTAGGTCTTCTCGAATTTCTGAAATAATTTCTTCGACTACGCCTGTTGTTGCTCCTATAACCATTATTTTATCGTTTATTTCCAGCGTTTCGTTTGTTTCAAATTTTATTTCGGCTACAGATATTTTTGGAAAGAAGTTGACAACTTTTCCAATATATAATTTTTTTTTGCTTGCCATTGAGCCGTAAACGTTTGACCATTCTCCTAATCTGTTTCCAAGATAATAACCATTCCAAAAGCCACGATTAAAAACAGTACTTAGTCGTTCTTTCCAAAAATTAATTTTTTCTTCTGTGAAAGAATTGTTTATTACAGATTCAACGGCTTCGCTATAGCACGAAACTACTGTTTTTACATATTCTGCCGGTCTTGCTCTTCCTTCTATTTTTAAAACCGAAACTCCCGAATTTATTATTTTGTCGATGAAAGGAATTGTACATAAATCTTTTGGGGACATTATGTATTTATTGTCAATTATAAGTTCATCACCGCTTTCAATGTCTGTTACCAAGTAGCCACGACGGCAGGTTTGAAAGCAAGCACCTCTGTTTGCCGATGAATTATAATTATGAAGGCTTAAATAACATTTTCCTGATACTGCCATACATAATGCTCCATGACAAAATATTTCTATTTTCACTAATTCTCCGGCAGGTCCTGTTATTTTTTCTTCTTCAATTTTTCTTACAATTTCAGCTATTTGATTTAATGTTAATTCTCTTGCACACACAATAACATCGCAATAGTTTGCAAAAAATCTTATCGCTTCAATATTTGAAATGTTTAGTTGGGTAGAGGCATGTACTTCGACTCCAATTTTTTTTGCGTAATTTAGAACTGCCATGTCAGAAGCAATAATTGCTGATACATTGTTCTTCTTAGTTGCATCAACAATACGTTGCATTAATGGAATTTCATCATCATAAATTATAGTATTTACAGTGAGATAAGTTCTAATATTGTTTTTTTTACATATATCAGTAATGTTTGATAAATCGTCAATAGAAAAGTTATTAGATGAGTGTGATCGCATGTTTAAATTTTCTATACCAAAGTATATAGAATTTGCACCTGCTTGAATTGCTGCTGCCAGAGATTCGTAGGAACCAACCGGGGCCATTATGTCAATATTTTTTCTATTTGTCATTTTTGTTTTTCATTTTCTGATATTTAAATAATAGCTGTACATAAAAATTTAGTACATAAAAGCTTATGTACTAAATCATTGATAACCAATAAATATATATTACTTTTTATTGAAAAAATCTTTTGAAAGATCTTTATCAACAATAGTTTCTTTAAATAAATATGCTCCAGTTTTAGGAGATTTTACCATTTTAATACATTTGGTCATATTCTGACCACCTTCTTTTTTTAACGTTGCAACAACCTTCTTTGCCATTTTAAAAAATTTTAATTATTTTATTTCTTTGTGAATAGTAACTCTCTTTAAAATAGGATTGTATTTTTTCATTTCCATTCTATCAGGTGTATTTTTCCTATTTTTTGTAGTGATATAGCGAGATGTCCCCGGCATTCCTGAATCTTTATGCTCTGTGCATTCCAAAATCACTTGTATTCTGTTTCCTTTTGCTTTTTTTGCCATTGCTTTTAGTTTTATTAATTAATAAATCCTTTTTTTCTTGCATCTCTTAATGCAGCACCAACTCCTTTTTTAGAAATCACTTTTATTCCCTTTGCAGATACTCTTAATGTTATCCATTCTTTTTTTTCTTCATCGAAAAAACGTTTTGTTTTTAAATTAACATCAAAAGATCTTTTTGTTCTTAAATTTGAATGGGAAACATTATTTCCTATCATTGCTTTTTTCCCTGTTATTTGACAAATACGTGCCATAGTTTTATTATTTATAGAATTACCTTATTAAATAAGATTGCAAAATTACAATTTTTTTTTTAATTTTCAAAATTTTTTAATCTTTTTTTTATATACCAAAATATTTTCTTAAACTCCATTCTATTGTTGCGAATATAAGTATTATGAAAAACAATATATATAAGTCGCTGATTCCCAACAATTCATTTCTAAATACAGAAATTGTTTTGTTTCCTTCGTTCTCGTTTATTTCTTTAATTATTTTATCTATTTCTTTCGGACTATATACTTTTCCTCCTGTTTTTTCCGAGATAAGATGTAATACAGAATGATTTGCTGTCGTGATAAGGCTCTCAATGTTTGTTTTTTGTACAATGAAATTTCCTTCTTTGCTGTATTCTTTACCGTCATAGGTGGTTGTTACTACAAACTTATAGCTACCTTCTTTTAATTTGTTTATTATACAGCGATATTTATTTTGCAATGTCTCAAAGTTGTATTTATATTCTTTACCTTCTTCGTTAATTAATTTCAAAGTAATTTCCAGGTTTTGTGTCGGCTCGTAATTCTCGTTGTAAAAGTCGGCATATATGTTTATCGATTCTGCGTCTGAATATATTTGTTTGTAGTCAAGTGATAGTTTGTCTTTCACTCGTTCTACAATTAAATATTGAATTATTTTATTTATCAGCGTGTTAAAATTACTGTGTTCGTTGCTGTTTTGAAAATCATCTAAACGCCATTTCCATAACCCATCGCCAATAATAAATGCTGTTTTGTTGTTTTCTCTTTCCAAAAAAGCTATCATTGGTTTACTGGTTTTTACATTTTTTATAGTTTGATAAAATAATACTTTTGCGTTTGCTTCTAAAGAATAGTTTCCAAAACTTACATTAAGTGGGGATAAATATTTGTAGAAATCTTCGGATATGTCCAACGAAAAAGTCGAAAATTCAGGGTTTAGCGATACTGTTGCATAGTCGGAACTATTACTCATTTTTATTATTTCAAGTCCTTGTTCGCTCTTTTTAAAATATGACAATAAACTTGAATTGCCAATAATATATAGTACCGATGAATTGTTTTTACTTATTTCATCGATAATATTGTTAATGTTGTTTTTATTTGAAGGAAGCTGGTGCAGTATAATTAAATCGTATTTTTCGGTACTTTCGTTAAATGTATTTGCATATTCAATATCAAGCTCAAGATCTGGATTTTCTTTCAGTGCAGATTTTATTGCACCTAAATCGGGATGAGGAGCATTTGCTAATAATAATATTTTTTTTCTACTGTCAATTACATTTATCACAAATTTTAAGATGTTGTTTTCGTAACTTATTTCATCTGAGATAGCAGCTAATTTTACTGTGTATTGTTGTGCTCCAATTTTGTTTGCTTTTAAATCCAGATTTATCGTTTTGCTTTCAGAATTTTGAGTTAATTCAACTTTCGATGAATAAACAACTTGATTGTCGTTAATTATCGTTAATTCGGTTTCTTTTTCTGTTGCTTTTACTGATTTAATTATGAGGGTTACAGGAAATGTATTGCCAAGAAAAACATTTTTATTATTAATTACTTCGCTTATTAAAATATCTTTTTGTGGCAATGTGTCCCCAAGTGCCAATGAATAAATAGGGCAGGATAATGAAGAATTATATGCGGGATTATTTCCTTCATTATATAATCCGTCGCTTGCCAATAATATGCCGGCTAAGTTTTGTCCAGAGTATTTTTTTGAAATTATCGACAAAAAATCAGAAATGTTAGTTTTTTCTCCTGAAAAGTCTATTGTACTGTCATTGTCGTTGTCGTTGGGAAATTTTTCGAAACGAAAATCATATTTTTCTGATAAAGAATTTCTTATTTTTTCAATATCTTTTATATAATCTGTTTTGTAATATGATGAATCTTTATTTAATATTATTGATTTTGAGTTATCTTGTGCAAATACAATGATAGGTCGTTCTTCAAAGATTGAGCTTAGTTTTAGAATGGGTTTTAATAATAATGATGATATCAAAAAACAAAAAATAAATCTTAATGCTGCCAGAGAAAACAGTACTGACTTTTTAACTTCTTTGTTTTTTTTGTTTCTATAATATAATAGAGCTGTTACTCCTAAAGAAAAAGCGAGTGTAATGAAAAGAAAATATATAGGATATTCAAAATATACCGAAAACATTTTTATGCAAAAATAAATAATTATTTCTTATTTAACAAAAAAAACAGTTATATCTTTTCTGTGAGGTCGACTAGAGAAGGATAAGATTTTTCCTTATTTATATAATTTTTTATTTCACTTTTATCAATAAATAAAATTTCATGGATATCTTCTTCGATTTGTGGGGTTAATTTATAATTTTGATAAAAAATTGCTTTATACCAAAATGTCTCTTTTAATATTGGAATATTATTTTGAATATAAATATGAAAACTTGATTGGATATATGATAAAATATTAATATCATTAATTAAAATTCCACATTCTTCGGATATTTCTCTC
>CAZBPT010000009.1:22693-56838 GCA_964493875.1 uncultured Bacteroidales bacterium
GTAATCATTTTTATAATAAATTTTCTTGCCTGAAAAATCATTTAATGCCTCTTTTGATAAAAAAATTATTTTATCTTTGTAAAAAATTTTAATCATTTAACAAAATTAACATAATGGACGAAATATCAAAAAAAATTTCAGAAAAATTATTGGAAATAAAAGCAGTATCACTTAATCCTGTTGATTATTACACTTGGGCTTCAGGCTGGTTTTCTCCTATCTATTGTGATAACAGAAAAATATTGTCATATCCTGAAATCCGCAGTTACTTTTGTTCTGCTTTTGTTGATAAAATTAATAAATTGTCACTTCACTTTGATATTGTTGCCGGTGTTGCTACTGGTGCTATTGCCTTGGGCGTTTTGGTGGCCGACAGATTAAATAAACCTTTTGTTTATGTTCGTCCAAAATCTAAAGAACATGGCTTAGGAAATCAAATTGAAGGTGTTGTTATCCCTGGTCAGAAAGTTTTGGTTATTGAAGATTTAATTTCTACTGGAGGTAGTAGCCTGTTAGCTGTGAATGCCTTACAAAAAGCAAACTTGGAAATCGTTTCTATGTTGGCAATTTTTACTTATAATTTTAATGTCAGCAAGGATGCATTTGCACATGAAAAAATTAATTTGCATACACTTAGCAATTATGATGACTTGGTAAATGTTGCCTTGGAAAATAATTATATAAAAGAAAACGATATTCAATTATTAAGAGAGTGGAGAATTAGTCCTGGAACTTGGAAAAAATAATATCATGAAAGATTTAGAAGTTATTAGCAAGGTTGTAAAAATTAATAATTCCGATGAAAATATTTATGCAAAACTATCCGATATGCGTAATTTTTCTCGCTTTGTTCCACCTGAAGTTAATGACTGGACAGCTGACGAAAATTCTTGCTCTTTTGTAGTTCAAAATAAAACTATTAAATTACAGATAGTAGAAAAGACAGCGTTCAAGTTGGTGAAGATTTCAAGCGATGAAAATTCTTCAGATGCTTTTACTCTGTGGATTCAGCTGCAAAAATTAGAGCAATATGCCACTGCAGCAAGAATTGTTGCTCATGTAAAAGCAAATCTGCTAGTCAGAAATCTCATTAAAGGTAAATTACAAGAAGGAATGAATCAAATTGCGGAAATGTTGAAATATTTGTAATTTTGTTATTGCCGGCCGGCGAAATAATTTTTTATTTCGACTTTTTATTTAATGAAGCTACTGCAAGAAGAATTCCTAGTACAACTCCCAATATTGCAGCAAATAAAACTTGAAAATCTTTTGGCAATAAGAAAGTTATTGTGTGTGCAGGATACCAGAATAATGGAATAGTTTTCTTGAAAACAAAGTTCCATTGTCTTTTCCAATCTAAATTTGAAATAATTTTTTCTATTTGTATTGGACGGAAAAATCCCTTTAAAGTTCCTCCATTATTATTAATGTGTGTGTCGGTGATTTTGTGAATTGTCATAAACACAGGAGCAAATATTGTATTCATTGCAACAGAAACAGATAATGCTACAAGAACTTTCAAAATTGAGAAATCGCCTTTTAGAATATTTGTTGCATCGTTTAATCCCATCTTTTCCATAAATGCCGGAACTCCTGTCGAAAATATTGTCATTGCCATACTTATTCCCATTCCTAATATTCCCCATATAAGAGCTCGTGGAATTAATCCGAATCCTTTTTTATAATAGACGCCGTTGCTTATTCGCATTCCGATACATTCACCGAAGGTTGCCAAAATGGCAAATT
Source organism: uncultured Bacteroidales bacterium (assembly GCA_964493875.1). GTDB lineage: Bacteria > Bacteroidota > Bacteroidia > Bacteroidales > ML635J-15 > Bact-19. Next base: position 24,440 of record CAZBPT010000009.1, read on the forward strand.
TCAAAAAACTCATTATCATCCCATGACTAGCGTTAAAATCTATATAGAAACGATATACTTCAGGAAAAATAAAAAATGGGCTGAAAAATATTACAACCGCTATTATAACTATAATATCTATTTTTTTCATATTTTATAATTTAGATGCAGGGTATATATAAATCTTTTTGAGGATTAATACACAAAATCGGGATTGAATCTGAATTCGCTATTAAGGAGTCTTCTCTAAATCCAAAAATTTTATCCATCAACGTTGTTTCTTTTGTAGAGAGAATAATCACAAAGAGACAGTCGTTGTTTTTTGAGAATTTTATCGCTCTTTTTTCTATCGATTTTGTGAGTGACTTTTGCGAAATTACTTTTTCATAATCTAATTCTAAATTGCTGAAAAATCTAGTGCAAAAATTAACATTGTTCTTAATGTTTGGTTCATTTTCATCGCTAAACATAATTTTTATGTCGCAAGGTAAATGTTTTGCAAAGTAACTTGCCCAGCCAGTTTTTTCTTTATTCTCTTTTCTGATGTCAATTGGTAAAACAATACTTTTTTCTAAGCTGGGACTGATGCTGTTTTTTGAAACAACAAAATACGGGATTCTAGATTTTCTGATAATTTTACCAGCACTCGTTCCAGAGAGAAATTGCATGTCGTTTTTACCAAACACGCCAATAATTATTATAAAGGCATCAATTTTTTCGGCAGTGGAATTTATTATTGTGCAAGTGCAACCTTCGTCAACGATATATTCGCATTTAATGTTTTTTTCACTTGCAATTTTTTGTGAGATTTCTTCTAATCTTTCTTTAGCTTTTTCTATTGTCCTGTCTTTCCCAAAATAACTTCGAGAATTTTCATCGACAACGTGAACAATGGATATGTCTTTTTCAAATCTTTCTGCAAAAAAAAGTCCCCATTCTATACTTTTTTCGCCAACAACAGAAAAATCTGTGTATATCAAAATCTTTTGAGTTTCTTTTCCCATATTATTAACAAAAATAACACGTTTTTTAGAGAAATTAAAATGATTTTTCTTTTATAATAAAAAAAAATGTATATTTGATTTTATTTTTTATGAAAGTAGTTACAATCGGAAGAGGGACTGACAATGATGTTATTATTAACGATTCAAGGGTTTCAAGACATCATCTGCAAATAATTCAAAATGATGACGGAACTTATAAATTGTTCGATTTTGGTTCCACAAACGGAACTTATGTAAACGGTGTGAAAATTAACGGAGAGATTCCTCTTTTTGTTAACGATACTGTTTCAATCGGCAATACAAAATTAAATTGGTGCGATTTTTTTAATAATAATGTTTCTAAAACCCCAAGAAAAAAATCCAAAAAAGTTAAAATTCTTTTGGCAATATTGATACCTTCAATTTTCTTGTTTGTGATTTTGCCTATTATTATTGCCTTGATTATGTATTTCAAAACAATTCCTTCATATATTATTGATAATGATGAAACAGTTTATAATGACGAAGTAGTTATTGATAATCAAGAAGAAGATGATGTGTTAAATTTTGAAGAACAAGAAGATCAGTATAAAGAAGAAGTTTGGAACGATGATTATTGGTCAAATCCAGAAAACAAAAGTTTGTTACAATTGGTTCAGGCTTGCGATTATATGAACCCAAATGTAAGAAATACAGCTGTAAAAATTGCCGGAAAATATCAAGGCGAATATAATATAGCTCAGGTATGTGCAATTTTTGATAATTGTTATAAGTCTTGGCATTATGTAAATGACCCTGAAGGAAAAGAATATCACGCAAAAGCGTCAGAATCTATAAAGAATGGTTATAATGGAGATTGTGATGATTTCGCAATTTTAATATGTTCTATGATTTTGTCTATTGGCGGTGATGCAAGAATAAATTTTGTTTACGGCCCTTCTTTTGCTCACGCTTTCACAGAGGTTAATATATCAAAATTTGATAATAGCGAAGTTCGTGAATTTATTTCAAAACAATATGATTTAGGTAGTGATAAAACCCTTTGGTATAGGGAAGGAGAGGATGGTAAGTGGTTAAATCTCGATTGGCAGGCAAGTTTTCCTGGCGGAGACTATCTTAATTATTCAAATGGAACCGCATTCTATGTTAAATCAAAAAAAATGTATAATTTTTAATTAATTATATGAAAAAAAATATCGCAATTATTGGAGGTGGGTATACTTCTGAAAGACAAATAAGTTTAAATTCTGCCACACAAGTATATAATAACATTGATACAAAACTTTTTAATAAATATCTTTTGGATATTTCTTTAGAAGGATGTTTCTGTATATTTGAAAATAATAAAATTAGAGTTGACCTTAATGATTTTTCGGTTGTTATTAATGATCACAAGGTAAAATTTGATTTTGTTTTTATAGTAATTCACGGCACTCCAGGTGAAGACGGTAAAATACAAGGATATTTCGATATGCTTAATATACCATATTCTTCATGCAATCTTTTGTGCTCTGCCATTACTTATAATAAATTATTTTCCAAAAATATTTTGAAAAACAATCCCAATATTTCTATGGCAAAATCTGTGGTTATTAATGGGAATGATTGTTTTTCTGTAGATGAAATTGTGGACGTTCTGGGACTTCCATGCTTTGTAAAACCAAATACTGCAGGCTCAAGCTTTGGAATAACAAAAGTGTATGAAAAAGAAAAAATTATTGATGCGATAAATCACGCAAGAACAGAAGATAACACTGTATTGATTGAGGAATTTATTAAAGGCACCGAGGTTTCTTGTGGTATAATTAAAACTAATAAAAATAATTATTTTCTTCCAATCACTGAAATAGCAACAAAAAATGATTATTTCGATACGGAAGCAAAATACCAAGATGGATTTTGTGATGAAATTACACCAGCAAGAATTACAGATAAAGAAGCAGAATTAGTTCAAAAAACAACTTCACTTATTTATGATTTATTGTACTGCTCAGGTATAGTTCGAGTTGATTATATTATAAGAAACGGTGAGGCATTTTTCTTGGAACTAAATTCTATTCCTGGTATGAGTGCTGCAAGTATAGTGCCCAAACAAATTAAGGCTGCAGGATTGAATATTACCGATATCCTTACCGAATTAATTAATGATAAATTATCATAGATATATTATATAATTATTTTTAAAAATATTAAATTTGTAAAAAATAAATTAATATGCTCCGTTTATTTTTTTTAACTATTAGGAGCTTCTGAAATAAAAATGAAAAAAAAATTATTTACTATTTTTATTGCTGTAATGTCATTTCTTTCATTACAGCTAACAGCGCAAGATAATAAACAAATAAAAAATTGGGCTGATGGTCAAATTTATGTGAAAATTAATGACAACGTAAATGTAAATCTTAAATCTGATGGTTCTTTTGATTTGGAAAATTTATTTTTGAATAAAGAACTAATTGAAAAATATCAGATAACAAAAGTTAAATTTCCTTTTTCAAAATTGAAAAGTGATATTTTAAATAGAACCGTTAAAATTTATTTCAATAATTATAATGAAATTCAGCAAATAATTAAAGAACTTAATGAGAATTCCTTTGTAGATTACGTAGAAAAAGTTCCAAACTTTACTCTCTTTACTGTTCCTGACGATCCTTATTATAATCAAGAAGTTACAGGATATGGGAGTTTACATATTGATATGATGGGAACTACGATGGATATGGGACCGTACGATTTTGGAACAGCTAATAGTTCTTGGCACTTAAATGTAATAAATGCAGAAGCTGCTTGGGATTTACAAGCTGGTGATCCTAATATTATTGTTGCAGATTTGGATAATGGTATTTGGACACAACATCCTGATTTACAAAATGTAATTGCTCATGAATATGATGTTGCAGATGATGATAATAACGCAACACCTCCAGTTCAAGGTTACGAATGGTCTCATGGTACTCATACTGCAGGATTAATTGCTGCAGAAAACAATAACGGTATCGGTGTCGCTTCTATTGGAAATGGTATCAGCCTTATGGCAATTAAAATTCAAACAGATGATTCCGAAGATATGAGTTCTGGCATTGATGCAATTGCCTATGCAGTTGAAAATGGCGCTAAAATTATCAGCATGTCTTGGGGCGCAGAAGATGATGGTACCTCTGCAATGTTGACTATGGAAAATATGGTAAATTATGCTTGGGATGCAGGTTTAATTTTATTGGCTTCTGCTGGTAATAACGGAGACGGTTCAATGAACACTATGGGCTTGACAACAAATGCATTAATGTATCCAGCAGCTTATTCGAATGTTATTGCCGTTGGTTCTACAAATTCTGATGATACAAAATCTCCATTTTCTCAATATGGTACTTGGGTAGATGTACTTTCTCCCGGTGGTTTTGCTAATAGTGGGTATAATATGAGTGGTATTGAAATAGGACAATTTACTGTTCTTAGTACTACTTATTCTGTTGCTACAGATATTAATGTTTCTTTAAGTGACTTTTCACAAGAAGGTGGCGGTGCTGCATATTATGGTGTTTCAGGAAATTATGACATCATGCCGGGAACTTCTATGTCTTGTCCTATAGCTGCCGGTCTCTGCGGTCTTATATGGTCGGTAAATCCTACTTTCACAAATACGCAAGTTAGAAATATTTTAGAATCTACTTGTGATAATGTGGATGCTTTAAATCCTAATTTTGTTGATTCAATCGGATACGGTAGAATTAATGCTCTTGCTGCAATTCAAGCTGCTAAATCTATTCCTGAATATAATGTTAGCGGAAATATTACTTTTAATTCTACTCCATTGGAAAATGTTACGATTACTTATACTGGTGGTGTTACTACAACCGATGTAGATGGTAATTATAGTTTTTTAACTGCTGAAGAATCAAACCAAAATATCGTTCCTTCAAAAACTGGCTATGCATTTACTCCAAGTGAAATAAATCTTTTAAATATTATTTCCGACACAGCAAATCATAATTTTGTTGCTACAGAAGTTACTACATATACTGTAAGTGGTTATATAACAAATGCTTCTGTAGGGTTGGCAAATGTTAATGTTAATTATACAGGTGGAAGTACTACTACAGACGTTGACGGATATTATAGTTTTATTGTTGATGAAGGTTCAAATACTGTTATTACTCCTTCTCTTAATGGCAACAATTTTATTCCTTCAAGTATTAGTTTAACTAACATTTTAGAAGATACTGCAAATAATAATTTCGAAGCAATCCCAACTTTTATAGTTAGCGGAAAAGTAACTGACGTTAATAGCCAGCCTGTTGAAAGTGTTATAATAAATTATGGTACAGGATCAACTGTAACAAATGCTCAAGGAGAATATTCTTTTACTGCCGATTTGAATGCAGTTTATACAATAACTCCTAGTTTGACAATTGCTTTCACTACTTATTCTTTTACTCCAGAAAACATAACTACAAATGCAATTACAGAAGATTTGCCAAATCAGGATTTTATTATGGATAATGTAACTTCTATAATCGATAACGATCTTTCAAAAATAAATATTTATCCAAATCCTGCAAAAGACGTAATTAATATTGCAAATTGTATCAATGCTAATTATGAATTATTTGATATGTTGGGAGCAAAAGTATCTTCAGGAAAAATTACTAATGATAATTTTGAATTAAATGTAGATAATTTAAAAATGGGTAATTATTTATTGGTAATAAAAAACAATAAAGATTTAAAAAACCTTAGAATAATAAAATATTAAAAAACTATAAGAAGCTGTAAAGAGGACTATCTAAGTCCTCTTTCGCTTTTCATATATTATGATAGATATAGATAATAAAATAGTACATTTTGATGTCTTCAAAGAAAAATTTTGTTGTGATTTGAAAAAATGCAAGGGTATTTGTTGCATAGAAGGAGACATTGGCGCAGTTATAACTACCGAAGAAAAAGAAGAGTTAGAAAAAAAAATAGACCAAATTTTACCTTTCTTGACTGATGAGGCGCAAAAGGAAATAAAAGAAAACGGAATAGATATTCTAGATTTTGAAAATGAATATACAACAAATCTTTGTGAAGACGGAGTTTGCGTTTTTGGTCGTTATGACGAGGAAGGTATTTTATATTGTGTATTAGAAAAACTTTATGAAAAAAATATCATAAATTTCAGAAAACCTATTTCATGTTACCTCTATCCAATAAGAATAAAAAAATTCAATAATCTGGAAGCAGTGAACTATGACAGATGGAAAATATGTAAAGATGCTGTAATAAAGGGCAAAGAAGAAAATATTACTGTATTGGATTTCCTTAAAGAGCCATTAATAATAAAATATGGTGAAGAGTGGTATAAGGAAGCAAAGATTGCTCAAGAATATTTAAAAGATTATGAACGATAATTTAGGCATAATTTTTGAAATAAAAAAATTTATTAATTTTAAAAAATACTAAAATGAAAAAAATATTATTAACTTCAATTGCTTTGATTTTTTCAGCAATTATATTTGCACAACAAACTGGTCCTGCTATTTCTTGGGTTGAAACAACACATGATTTTGGAATAATAAATGAAAGTTCAGGACAACAAGATTGTAGTTTTGAATTTGTAAATACTGGAAATGAACCATTAATCTTGCAAAATGTTAAACCCTCATGTGGTTGTACTGCAGTAGATTATACCAAAACTCCTGTTGAACCTGGTCAAAAAGGTTTTGTGAAAGCATCTTATAATCCAAAAGGTCGTGGGACAGGAAAATTTAACAAGAGTATTACAGTTACTACAAATGAAGCACAGCCTGTTTCTTATTTGAGACTTGTAGGTGAATCTGTAAATCCAGATGCTTCTACTAACCAATCAAATAACGCAGCAACTCCTGCAACAGCAGCCCCTAAAAATGGAGTAAAAGTGGAAAAATCAAATGCAATTAGAACAAATCCTTCTAATTCTGATCGTTCTGAAAAAAAATTAAAAGAAGCTCCAAAAACTGAGCTTCAAAAAGGAAATAAAATTAATAATACAAATAAATAATAAATAATTATCTATAATGAAGAAAATATCTTTTTTATCATTGTTTATTTTGTTTTTCTCAGTTGTAATAATAGCACAACCACAACTTACTTGGGAAAAAACTAAAGGTAATTTGGGAACATTTAAGGAAGAAGCAGGGAATCAAACAGCTTATTTTAATTTTTCTAATACTGGAGATCAACCGTTAATTATTAAAAGCGTAAAAGCATCTTGCGGTTGTACAACAACCTCATATTCACAAGAATCAATTCAACCTGGAGAGAAAGGTTTTGTAAATGTTTCTTTTGACCCCAAAAACAGACCGGGAGCATTTTCAAAAACGATTTCTGTTACATCAAATACAGAAAGACCCACAACTATTCTTGTTATTGAAGGTGTTGTTATTCCTCGCGAAAAAACGATTGTAGATTTATATCCACGCGAATTTGGTGATTTAAGACTTAAAAACACTGCAATATCTCTTTCCAAAACCTTAAATACCCAAGTGAAAGTTGATAGTATTGAAGTAGTAAATACTGGCCAAGAAGATATTTTGTTGGAATTTGAAAACGTTCCTCCTGCCCTTAAAGTAACAGCAGTTCCTAAAACCCTCAAAGCTGGCAAAGAAGGCAGAGGTGATAAGGGATATATTATTGTAGAATATGATGCTTCAAAGAAAAAGGATTGGGGTATTTTAACCGATAGATTCAATGTAATAATAAACGGAGTTAAACATAATCAACATCGAATTTCTGTTAATGCAGACATTGTTGAAGATTTCTCTCATCTTAGCGAAGAAGAAATAGCAAATGCACCGTCAATTATTTTTGAAAATTCTAAATATGATTTTGGAACAATAAAACAAGGAGAAAAAGCTAGTAATAACTATATTTTTTCAAACAAAGGAAAAACAGATTTAGTAATTCGCAAAATTAAAACTTCTTGCGGTTGTACAGCTTCAAATCCCGAAAAAATGATAATAAAACCAGGAGAATCAAGCCATATTACGGTAACATTTAATTCTTCAGGAAAAAGCGGGAAACAACAAAAAACAATTACTGTAATAACAAACGATCCTAAAAATTCTAGCATCGGATTACAGATATTAGGTGTTGTAGAAACTAGTAAAACTAATTAAAAATAATATAATAAATTGAAAATCCCCTAAAACTTTTGGGGATTTTTTTGTGCCTTATATTTTGATTAAAAACAGTTATTTTTTTTGTAATGTCTAAAAAAAATATTATATTTGAATAAAAAGAAAATATTATGGATATTAATTGGTCAGAATTACCTTTTGGGTATTTAAAAACAAATTCTAATGTTAGATGTGAGTATAAAAACGGTAAATGGGGAGAGATTCAGGTATCATCGTCTGAATATATAAATATTCATATGGCCGCTACTTGTTTGCATTATGGACAAGAAGCCTTTGAAGGATTAAAAGTTTATCGTGGAGTTGATGGAAAAGCAAGATTATTCCGTTGGCAAGAAAATTTCAAAAGACTAAAAAGCTCTTCTGAAGGTATTTACATGGCTGTTGTAGATGAAAAATTATTCTACGATATGTTGGTAAAAGTTATTGAACTTAATAAGGAATTTATTCCACCTTATGGTACTGGAGCTTCTTTGTATGTTCGTCCTCTATTAATCGGTACAGGAGCAGAAGTAGGTGTAAAACCAGCATCTGAATATACATTTATTATTTTTGTTACTCCTGTTGGACCATATTTTAAACAAGGATTTAAATGCGTAAAAATTGCTATCGAAAAAGATTCTGATAGAGCTGCTCCACTTGGAACAGGAAGAATTAAAGTTGGTGGTAATTATGCAGCAAGTCTTCGTGGTGTTGTAAAAGCTCATGATTTAGGTTGCGGAAGCCCAATGTATTTAGATTGCAATCTAAAAAAATATATAGATGAAATTGGTGCTGCCAACTTTTTCGGAATAAAAAATAATACATATATTACTCCAAAATCATCTTCTATTTTGCCATCAATTACCAATATGAGTATTGAAGAAGTAGCAAAATCATTGGGATATAAAGTTGAAAGACGTCCCGTTGAATTAAAAGAATTAGAAGAATTTGAAGAAGCAGGAGCTTGTGGTACTGCAGCTGTTATTTCTCCAATAGGAGAAGTTATTGATCCAGTTTCAAATAAAGTATATAAATTTGGTGATAATCCAGGACCAATTTCTACACATCTATACAAAACTTTATTGGGTATCCAATACGGTGAAATAGAAGATAAATTTAATTGGACTACTGTTTTAGATTTTTAATATTAAAAAAATAATAAAAGAGCCGAAAGCTATTTTCGGCTCTTTTGTTACTATAAATTCAAAAAATGGACGATTATAATATTTATGATTATAACAACCTTGACGTAGCTGAACAAGAATACGAAAAGGCTTTACGTCCATTAGATTTTCGTGATTTCTCTGGTCAAGACAATATTGTAGACAATTTAAAAATTTTTGTTAAGGCAGCAATGCTTCGCAATGAAACCCTTGACCATGTTTTGTTACACGGCCCACCAGGATTAGGAAAAACAACCTTAGCAAATATAATCGCCAATGAGTTAAAAGCTGGATTTAAAGTATCTTCCGGTCCAGTTTTAGATAAACCCGGCGACTTGGCAGGATTACTCACAAGCCTCGAAAAAAACGATATCTTATTCATTGATGAAATTCATAGGCTAAATCCTATTGTTGAAGAATATTTATATTCTGCGATGGAGGATTACAGAATAGATATTATGATTGATAAAGGTCCTGCAGCACGAAGTGTTCAAATTCCGCTAGAACCGTTTACTTTAATTGGAGCTACAACGCGTTCAGGATTACTGACAAGCCCTCTTCGTGCAAGATTCGGAATAAATTGTCATTTACAATATTATTCTGCTGATGTTTTGTCAAAAATTATCGTGCGATCTTCTTCAATACTTAAAGTTCCTATTACAAAAGAAGCTTCTAACGAAATTTCCAGAAGAAGCAGAGGAACTCCAAGAATTGCTAATGCTTTGCTACGAAGAGTAAGAGATTTTGCACAAGTTGTTGGAAATGGTACTATTGATATTGAAATAGCAAAACATGCTTTGGAGGCATTGAATATTGACAAATTCGGATTAGATGAAATGGATAATAAAATATTAAGAACTATCGCAGAAAAATTTTCCGGAGGCCCAGTAGGATTAAAAACAATTGCAACAGCAGTTGGCGAAGATGAAGGTACAATAGAAGAAGTTTATGAACCATTCTTAATTATGGAAGGCTTTTTGAAAAGAACACCCAGAGGTAGAGAAGTTACCGATAAAACGTTTGAACATTTATCTATTTCCAAATTAAAAAAGAAAAATATTCAAACTTCAATTTTCGATAATTTATAATATTTTTATAAAGGAAAAAGATGAAAAAAATAAAATATTTTCTGATATTATTTTTAATTGCTATAGGAACAATTTCTTATGCTCAATCAAATTATGCTAAGCAAGAAGAAATATCGAAACAAGCAAAAAAACTTGAACAAATTATTACGCTTATAGATTTTTTATATGTCGATACTGTTAGTACCGATACTATTGTCGAAAAAGCTGTAGTAAGTATGTTAAAAGATTTAGATCCTCATTCTGTTTATATTAGTCAAAAAGAACTACAACAATTTAAAGAACCATTGGAAGGAAGTTTTGACGGAATTGGAGTTTCTTTCCGATTGATAAAAGATACAGTAGTGATAATGGAACTTATATCCGGCGGTCCTTCTGAAAAAATTGGAATTTTAGCAGGAGACAGAATCGTAAAAGTAAATGACTCAGTAATTGCAGGCGTGGGATTAAAACAAAACGATGTTCCAAAATTATTACGAGGTAAAAAAGGCACTGTTGTAAAAGTTGCCGTGAAAAGAGGTAAATCAAATCAACTTATTGATTTTAATATAGTACGCGATAAAATTCCATTATATAGTGTTGATGCTTCATATATTTCTGATGATAATATCGGATATGTTAGGTTGAATAAATTTTCACGAACAACAAAGAATGAATTAGATACTATTTTTGAAAGATTTCAGAAAGAAAAAGTAAATGATATTATTTTAGACTTAACTGGTAATGGAGGTGGCTACTTGGATCAAGCTGTTTCTTTGTGCAGTTATTTTCTGGACAAAAATAAATTGGTTGTGTACACCGAAGGAGCCCATTCTCCAAAAGTTGAATATAAAAGCAATGGAAATAATATCTTTAAATCAGGTCGTTTGGTTGTATTGGTAGATGAAAGTTCTGCTTCTGCAAGTGAAATTGTTTCCGGTGCATTTCAAGATTGGGACAGAGGTGTTGTCGTTGGCAGAAGAAGTTTCGGCAAAGGCCTGGTGCAACGTGAATATGAATTGTTGGATAAATCTGCAATCCGTCTAACTGTTGCAAAATATTTTACTCCTTCAGGAAGATGTATTCAAAAACCATATTCTTCTGGAGATGATGAATATGGTCTGGATATTTTAAACAGGTACAAACACGGAGAACTGTACCACCGAGATAGTATTGTCTTCGACGAAAGCCATAAGTTTAAAACACTTAATTATGGAAAAACCGTCTATGCAGGCGGAGGAATCATGCCTGACGATTTTGTACCGCTAGATACAAATCTGATAGGAGAATATCAAACACAATTGTTGCGTAAAAATGTTATTTTCCCGTTTGTTTCAAATTACGTGGATCAAAATAGACAAGAATTAAGCGAAAAATATAAAAATTATAAAAAATTTAAGGATAACTTTGTTGTAGAAGATAATTTTATGCAAGGACTAAAACAAGTGGCACAAGATGAAGGAATAAAATTGGACAGCATAAAGACAAATACAGAAGTTCAGGAAAATTATTTGTTGAATCATATAAAGGCTTTAATTGCATCGGATTTGTTTTCAAAAAATGAATTTTATGAAATATATAATTTAAACAATCCTGTTGTAAAAAGAGCCTATGAAATAATTAGAGACGAAAAAACTTATAAAAAGTTATTAAGAGGTGAATAATAATTATAAAAAATATAATGACATGAAAAATACAGTTATTAGTAAAGATGTAATAGACCAAATGAAAGAAAAAGTTGGTTTAAAAGATTTAAATTGCAGTACTATCAGAGAAATTGTAGGATTGGTAAATAATTTAGAAAAAGTTTCCGGCGAAAAATTTATTAGAATGGAAATGGGTGTTCCGGGCTTACCTTCACCAAAAGTTGGTATAGAAGCAGAAATCCAAGCACTTCATAATGGCGTTGCTTCTGATTATCCTATGGTTGGCGGGGTAACATGTTTAAAAGAAGAAGCTTCAAGATTTATCAAAAATTTTATCGGTGTTGACGTTTCGGCTGAATCTTGTATTCCAACTGTTGGTTCTATGCAGGGAGGTTATGCTGCGTTCTTAATGTGCGGAAATATTGATCCAAAAAAAGATAGAGCATTGTTTATCGACCCAGGATTTCCAGTACAAAAACAACAATTTAATGTTCTAGGTTTAAAATATGAAAGTTTTGATATTTATGATTTCCGTGGTGAAAAATTAAAAGAAAAGCTTGAAAGCTATTTGAAACAAGGTAATATCAATTGTATTATTTATTCTAATCCTAATAATCCTAGTTGGATTTGTTTGACAGATGCAGAATTAAAGATTATTGGTGAACTTGCTACAAAATATGATACTATAGTAATAGAGGATTTAGCATATTTTGCAATGGATTTCCGTAAAATTTCTTACCATCCTGGCAAAGCGCCTTATCAAGTTTCTGTTTCAAATTACACTGACAATTATATAATGCTTATTTCGGCTTCAAAAGCATTTAGCTATGCAGGACAAAGAATTGCCGTGGTAGCTATTTCCGATAAGATATATAATAGAGCATATCCAAATTTAAAATCTCGTTTTGGAACAGAAAAATTTGGTTACACATTTGTTCTTAGAATCATTTATGCATTGAGTTCTGGTGTTTCTCATTCAGCTCAATACGGTATGGCTGCAATGCTCAAAGCTGCTAATGACGGTAGCTATGATTTTATTGACGAAATTTCTTTCTACGATAAAAAATCTAAAATCATGAAAAAACTTTTCCTAGATGCAGGTTTTTATATTGTATATGACAAAGATATTGATGTAGATATTGCAGATGGTTTTTATTTTACGATTGCATATCCAGGATATAAAGGCGGAGATTTATTGGAAGAACTTTTGCAATATGGTATTAGTGCCATAACCTTAAACGATACAGGAAGTTTACGTAAAGAAGGATTGAGAGCTTGTGTTTCACAAGTGAAAATGGAACAAATGCCAATTTTAGAAGAAAGATTGAAATTATTTAAATCTAATCGTTAAAAATTTTTTAATATTTTGAAAAAAATCCCACATACCTTTGTTATTGTTTTTATAATAATAGTTTTTGCAGCTATTCTTACATGGATTATTCCTTCTGGTGAATATGTCAGAGAGAAAGTAGTAACAGACAATGGTATTGAAAGGGAATTAATCAATCCCGATTCTTTCCATTATATTGAAAAAACACCTCAAACTTGGCAAATTTTCACTTCGATTTTTGGTGGTTTTTCTCGTCAGGCAGAAATTATTTTGTTTATTTTAATGGTCGGTGGAGCGTTTTGGATATTAAACGTAACTAAGGCAATTAATGTAGGAATATTGTCAATACTCAATTTGATAAAGAAAGCCGAGAAGATTAAATTTTTTAAGCGGATAGGAGTAAATTCCCTTTTAATGATAGTTATAATGACTATGTTTAGTCTTTTCGGTGCTATTTTTGGAATGAGTGAAGAAACTATTGCTTTTGTTATTATTGTAATTCCATTGGCAATAGCTATGGGATATGATTCCATAACAGGATTGTGTTTGGTTTATGTTGCTGCTCACGTGGGATTTGCAGGTGCTATTTTTAACCCTTTTACTATTGGAATTGCTCAGGGATTATCCGAAATTCCAATTTTTAGCGGTTGGGAATATCGTTGCTTTTGTTGGCTTATCATAAATATTGTTGCATTTACTTTTATTTTGATTTATGCCAGATGGGTTAAAAATAATCCCCAAAAAAGCCCCTGTTATTCTATAGACAGCTATTGGCGTGAAAAAATTAATACAAATGCTAGTGATAAAATAGATTATTATAAATCAAAATCTTCATGGATAAGTTTTTCTCTCGTTTCGGTTGTTCTAATAATTTTTTCCTGCTTGTATCCAGTTTCAACTTTGAAAATAGGTAATTTGCTGATAAATAGTTATGCTTTGCCTATAGTAACAGCTTTTTTTATTGTAATTTCTATTCTTTCACTAAGAAAGTCTGTTCATTTTTATATCCTTAATTTATTGTTTTTTACAATTATATTTTTATTAATAGGTGTAATCGGCTATTCATGGTATGTTTCAGAAATTGGTGCTTTATTTTTAGCAATGGCTATAGCAGCAAGTATAGCTGCGGGTTTTCCCGCAAATACTGTTGCTAAAGAATTTATTAATGGAGCTAAGGATATTTTTTCTGCCGCTTTTATTGTTGGCTTAGCAGGAGGAATTATTGTAATTTTAGAAGACGGAAAGATTATTGACACAATTATGTATGCAATGTCAAATCTTATGAAAGATTTTAGAAAAGAAGGTTCAATGGGAATTATGTATTGTATTCATACTTGTTTAAATATTATTATTCCATCAGGTTCTGCAAAAGCAGCTCTTACTATGCCGATAATGGCTCCTTTCTCCGATTTAATACAAATATCGCGACAATCTTCTGTTTTAGCTTTTCAGTTCGGAGACGGTTTTACAAATATGATAACTCCGGCTTCGGGTGTCCTTATCGGATGTCTTGGAATTGCTAAAATCCCATATAATATTTGGTTTAAATTTATTTGGAAATTTATCCTAATATTGTTTATCCTTGGGTTCTTATTACTATTACCTACATTATATTTTAACTTTAATGGCTTTTAATATGAAAAAAAAATCATTTTCCCTATTTTTGTTATTAATTCTATTTGCTTCTTGTTCTCAAAGAACATATATTCCAGAAGAAATATATTATACTGTGGAAGACAACGCAAAAGTTGCTAAACGAGAACAAACTAAAGCTAAAAAAGATAAACAAAAACAAGATATTCAAGTAGCAGACCCTTCTCATAAAACTTACTTGGACGAAAAAACTGTAAATGCTATCATTGATGAAGCAAAAAAGTATATCGGTACACCATATAAATGGGGTGGAACTACTCCAGAAGCTTTTGATTGTAGTGGTTTTGTTTCTTATGTTTTCAAACAATTCGGAATTCAGTTTTCAGGAAATGCAGTCTCTATTGCAGATCAAGTTGAAAAAATTGAGCAAAATAGAATCAAAAAAGGCGATTTAGTTTTCTTCAAATCAAGTGATATCAAAAAAAATGATATTGGACATGTCGCTCTTGTTATTGAAGTTTCTGGTTCCGATTTTAAAATGATTCACGCTACTTCAAGTAAAGGTGTAATTATTAACGATTTCTTGCAGTATGAATATTGGAAAACAAGATACTTATTCGCAGGACGTGTGAAAAAGTGATAAATTTTTTGCACAGTTATTGCATTGTATAAAAGCTATATGAAAAAATTATTTTCTATATTAATATTGTGCGTTTTCTCAATAATAATTGCACACGATATTATTCCTCATGACCATTGTTATGACGAAAGTAATTTTATTTGTGTTCATGATGATGACAATAATTATCACTCTCACGAAAACCACTCGCCTCATCACGATGAATCTCATTTCATTGATTTTTTTATAAAAAACTCAAATCCTATTTTCTATATTTCCAATATTGTCCTTTTTTGTCTTACTATTGATAATTTTTCTTTTGATTTAGACGAAAAAACAGAAGTTTTTGAAAGCTATTATTATATTCCACAAAAAATACCCGAACTTTTTTTTGATAGCTTTTCTCTTCGAGCACCACCATTATTTTAATTATTAATATTTTGAATTTTCTATAATTCAATCTTCGGGCTTACCCGATAAAATTTTTATGTGAATTTTATTCACTTTAATCTTAATTAATAATTAAAAAAAATGAAAAAAATCTTTTTTATATTCGCTATATGCGGAGTATTATTTATAAATTGTGGTCATAATCATAATTCTAACGATAATGGCGGTGATATTTCTACAGAACATCATCACGACCATGAAGAAACATGTGAAGGTGGACATGATCATGATCATAATCATGAAAACAGTGCAGAAAATTTTGATCCTTCAAAAAACCCTTTTGCAGTAAAATTTTCAAAGTTGATGCAGGAAAAAGTTGATTTTGAACTTTCTTTTCCCGAATACGGCGATTTTGGTCAGGTTATTAAAACCGTGGCAAAAGTGGAAACTGCAATTGGTGATGAAACAACAATAATTGCAAAAACTAACGGAACTATTAATTTCGCCGTAGATAATTTAACTTCTGGCTCTTCAGTAAATTCGGGACAAAGCCTCTTTTCTATTTCAGGAGAAGGCTTTGTTGATAATAATGCCCGTTATGAAGAAGCAAAGAATAATTTTATCAAGGCACAAGCAGATTACGATAAAGCCCAAGAATTGGCAACATCAAAAATTATTTCAGAAAAAGAATTACGAGAAATAAAGAATAATTATCTAAATGCCAAAACCATTTATGATAATTATAAAAGCAACTTTTCTTCAGGTGCTCGTACAATTTTTGCAACAATGACAGGCTTTGTAAAACAAATATATGTAC
This sequence comes from uncultured Bacteroidales bacterium, assembly GCA_964493875.1. Lineage (GTDB taxonomy): Bacteria > Bacteroidota > Bacteroidia > Bacteroidales > ML635J-15 > Bact-19. The sequence continues at coordinate 41,160 of CAZBPT010000009.1, forward strand.
TGCCCGGCCAATATGTTGAAGCTGGAACTTCATTATTAACGATTACAAAAAATAAAAATCTATTTCTTACTGCAAATGTATCTCCAAAATATATCTCATATTTGCAAAATATAAAAACAGCAAATATTAAGACAAATTCCTCTTATTTGCACGATGAAAGCGGGAAACATAGCAGAACAGAAAGTTATTCTTTGGAAGAACTCGACGGAAAATTAATCTCTTATGGCAAATCTACTAATGAAGATAAATTTTTAATTCCCGTGACATTTCAAATCGCAAATAGAGATAATTTTGTGGCAGGAACTCTTGTAGATATTTATATTATCACAACCGATAAGCATAAAGTAATTTCTGTTCCGAATACTGCAATTATTGAAGAAATGGGAAATTATTTTGTTTATGTGCAATTAGCACCTGAATATTTTGAAAAACGCCAAGTAACTATTGAATGTACCGATGGAAAAAGAACAGAAATTTCCAGCGGATTGAAGAAAACAGAAAAAATAGTTTCTCGTGGTGCAATTTTGTTAAAACTGTCTTCTAGTGGTGGCGCCCTTGACCCACATGCAGGTCATGCTCACTAATATAACAATATTTAAACTGGAATTTTTATAATTATGATTTTTTAAATACATAAATTTATTTTACAAAATCAAAAAAAAATTAATATGAAAAATAAAATAAAAACATATAGCCTTCTGATTGTTATTGTGTTAACCTTTTGTTCTACAATGCTTAAGGCACAACAATTTAAAGAAGTATATGAAGAAATATTAAAAAATAATACTTCTTTGTTCGCTTTTGAAAAACAATTAGATAGCGAAAAAATTGCAAATTATCTGGGGTTGACGCCTTCAAATCCGGAAGTTGATTTCGCTTATTTATGGGGAACGCCAAGCAATATTGGCAACAGAATAAATTTTAATGTAACTCAATCTTTTGATTTCCCATCTGTTTATTATTATAAGAAACAAATTGCCGATGGTCGTACTGATCAAGCAAAAATAAAATTTGATATTGAAAAAAAGAAATTGTTTTTGCAGGTCAAGAAAATTTGTGTCGATATTGTTTACTATTCTTTGTTGAAACAAGAATTGCAGAACAAATTGGAGATAATGGAAAATATTTCAAATTCATATCAAGTAAAATACGATAAAGGTGAAATTGGAATTATTGAGTTGAATAATACAAAATTAAATTTGTTAGATTCAAAAAATGACCTTGAAAAAGCAGATCTTGAGATTGAAGTATTGCTTTCTGAATTGTCAGTATTAAATGGCGGGAAAGCTATTCAAGTTAGAGATACTGCCTTTCAAAATATTATCATTCCCGATTCTTTCGATACTTGGTATTTGTCGATTGAAAACAATAATTATGAAATGAATTATATTAAGCAGGAAATTTCTATTTCTGAAAAACAAATTAAGTTGAGTAAATCTCAATGGATTCCAAAATTTTCTGTTGCTTATCAAAGTGAAATGATATTAGGTACAAATCTTCAAGGTATTGGATTAGGAATTTCTATTCCTCTTTGGGAAAACAAAAATGAGGTAAAATCTGCTAGAGCACAGTCGAAGGCATTGCAGCTGATGGAAGAAGATAGTAAAATTCAATTTTATAATTCGTTGAAAAACAAGTATTTAAAATTACAGAATTTGCAGAAATATTTTCTGACTTATAATGAGCAATTAGAAGAATTTAATACTATAAATTTGCTAAAGTCAGCGTTGGATAGTGGTGAAATATCATTTTTGGATTATTGGGTAGAACAAAAAATATATTATGATTCAAAAGTAAAAATCTTGGATTTTGAGAGAGAATTGCAGATGACTTATGCCGAATTACAACTTTGGGAATAGTTATAGTAAAATTTTTTTACAATAATTAATATTAAAAACTTATGTTAAATAAAATAATAAAATTTTCGATAAATAATAAGCTCTTTGTGTTGATAGGAGCTGCCTTATTAATAGTTCTAGGAGTTTTTACTGCAAGAAATATGGATGTTGATGTATTTCCTGATTTAACTGCTCCTACTGTTGTTGTAATGACAGATGCAAATGGTATGGCAGCAGAGGAAGTTGAGCGCTTGGTTAGTTTTCCAATAGAAACTTCTGTTAATGGAGCTACTGATGTTAGACGTGTTCGTTCGGCATCTATGCAGGGATATTCTTTTGTTTGGGTGGAATTTGATTGGGGAACGGATATTTTTAAGGCTCGTCAAATTGTGAGTGAAAAAATGCAATCGCTAACGGGGACAATTCCCGATGGCTTATCTCCTGTTTTAGCCCCGCAATCGAGTGTAATGGGAGAAATATTTTTTGTAGGTTTGCGCATTGATACAACAAAAGAGAACATAACTTCGATGATGGATTTACGAACTCTTGCCGACTGGGTTGTGAAACCAACAATTTTGGCTACGGGAGGAGTTTCTCAGGTAACAAATATTGGAGGAGATTATAAACAATATCAAGTTTTGGCGAATCCACAGCTAATGTATCATTATGATGTAAGTATCCAAGAGTTACAAGAAGTTTGCAGCCAAATGTCAGACAATTCCAGTGGGGGAGTTCTTCGAGATTTTGGAAATGAGTTTATGATACGTGGAGTTGCTCGTACATTTTCTACAGAGGAATTAGGAAAATCTGTAATAAAGATGAGAAATGGCGAGCCTGTAACTGTTGGAGATGTTGCCGAAGTAAAAATAGGAGCTGCTGTGAAAATGGGAGAGGCTACAATAAATGGGCAACAAGCAGTATTATTGTCAATTTCTAAACAACCAAATGCAAATACTTTAGAAGTAACAGAAAATATTGAGAAGAGATTGGATGAATTAAAGAAAACTTTGCCCAAAGATGTTGTTTTGGATACTGAAATCTTTCGCCAAGGAGATTTTATTGAACAATCTGTAACTAATGTTGAGAAAGCCTTATTTGAAGGTGCAGTTTTATTGATAATCGTATTATTTATTTTCTTGGGAAGTTTTCGAACGACAATAATTTCTTTATTGGCAATTCCACTTTCTCTTTTGGGTGCGATAATTACGATGAAATTACTTGGAATTAATATTAATACGATGACTCTTGGAGGTATGTGTATTGCCATCGGTTCTTTGGTTGATGATGCTGTTATTGACGTAGAAAATGTGTATAAGCGATTGCGACAAAATCATTTAAAGCCAAAAGAACTCAGAGAATCTTCCTTTAATGTTGTCTTTGAGGCATCTTCCGAAATCCGTGCTTCTATTCTTAATGCAACTTTTATTATCATCGTGGCTTTTGTTCCTTTGTTTTTCCTTTCCGGTATGGAAGGAAGAATGTTAAAACCTCTTGGAATTGCTTATATTGTCTCTTTGTTTATGTCTTTAATAGTTGCTATTACGATAACGCCGTTACTTTGTAGATTATTACTGACAAATGAAAAGTATTTGGAAAAGAAAGAGAAAGAAATGTGGTTTAGCAAAACTCTAAAATCTATTTATCAAAAATCTTTGGATTTTGTTTTAAAATATAAACGAAGTTTCTTGATTTCTACAATTTTCTTATTTTTGGCTGCTGTTGCTCTGTTTTTTAATATGGGACAAAGTTTCTTGCCAGAGTTCAATGAAGGTTCTTTGACAATTTCTGCTGTAAGTAAACCCGGAATTTCTTTAGATGAAAGTTGTAAAATAGGATTGACAATAGAAAAAGAACTATTAAAAATTCCCGAAATATCGCAAACATGCCGCAGAAGTGGCAGAGGAGAATTAGATGAACATTCTCAGGCAATTAACGGCGCAGAAATTGATGTTAAATTTTCTCTTGATGAACGTAGTCAAGAGGAATTTTTGGCCGAAGTTCGCGAAAAGCTTGCCGGTGTTCCAGGTGTTGTTACTTCTGTTGGACAGCCATTAGGACATAGAATTGACCATATGTTGTCGGGTACTCGAGCAAATATCGCAATAAAGATATTCGGACCAGATATTAATCAACTTTTTATTCTTGGAAATCAAATTAGTAATAATATTTCTGATATTGAAGGACTTGTTGATGTAAATGTTGAGCAACAAACAGAAACACCTCAATTACAAATTCGTGCGAATAGAGATAAGTTGATGAAGTATGGAATCACTGTTGGCGAATTCAATAAATTTATAGAATACGCTTTTGCAGGTGAAAAAATTGGGGATATTTATGAAGGACAGCGGAATTTCGACCTTGTTCTACGATTAAATAAAGATTATACTGAAAGTTTGGAGGATTTGAAACAAACTCTTATCGATATTCCTTCTGGTTCTAAAGTTCCTTTAGAAGAAGTCGCCGAGATAGTTTCTGCTGCCGGTCCAAATTCTATAAGTCGTGAAAAAGTTCAACGTAAAATTGTTGTTTCTGCAAATGTTGCAGGTCGCGATTTGCAAACTGTAGTTGATGATATTCAAAAAACCATCGACAAAAAGATTACTTTGCCGGAAGCATATAGCATTGAATATGGCGGACAATTTGAATCGGCAAAAAATGCTTCAAGAACTTTGGCTTTAACAACCATAGCTGCAATTGCTGTAATCTTTTTGTTGCTTTATATGGAATTTAGAAATGTGAAACTCTCAGCAATTGTATTATTAAATTTACCGTTGGCATTGATAGGTGGCGTTTTTGCTGTATTCTTTTCTTCTTCTGTTATCAGTATTCCTGCAATTATTGGATTTATAACTCTTTTTGGAATCGCAACTCGTAATGGTATTTTGTTGATTTCAAATTATGAAAGATTATATATCTCAGATAATTTACTAGAAGCAAAAAATAATAAAGAATCATTTCTTCAAAAATTAAAATCAATAGTAGTTGAAGGTTCTGTTGATAGATTAAATCCGATATTAATGACGGCTTTAACAACAGGGCTTGCACTTATTCCAATGATAATCAATGCAGATAAACCAGGAAATGAAATTCAGGCACCAATGGCTGTTGTAATTCTTGGTGGACTTTTAACTTCTACATTTTTAAATATGTATATTATTCCGATTGTCTATCTTTGGTTAAAATCACCAAAAAAAACCAAATCAAAATAATCATTTTTTTAAATTTTAAATTATCAAAAAAAGCGGGATTAGAATTTTCTAGTCCCGCTTTAGTTTTTGTGTGATGTGATTATTTTAATTTAGAAAAATTATTTTCTTAAAATTAATATTTTCTTTACAACGTCAGCAGTAATATTTCTATGTTCTCCTAATGCCCATTTTCTATCTGCAAATCTTTGAACAATTTTAGAAATACTATTGTCGCTGATTCCGTAGTCCGACAAGTGTGTCATAATACCTAGCGATTGGAAGAAAGATTCTACCGCAACAATTGTTTTGTCTATTGCAATGTTATCGTCTTCTTCGTGAATATTGAAAATATTTTTACCCATTTGGATAATTTTGTCGTGCTTTTCTTCCCTCATAACTTCCATAACTCCGGGTAAAACAATTGCCAGAGTTTGTCCGTGGTCAATGCCGTGTAATGCAGTTAATTCGTGTCCTATTAAGTGTGTTGACCAATCTTCGATACAGCCTTGTGCTATCCACCCGTTCAAGCCCCAAGTAGATGCCCACATAATATTTGCTCTGCATTCATAGTTTTGTAAATTATCAAAAACTCTTTTACTTTCTTCTACTAAAGTTTTTATTATTCCTTCAGCAAAATAATCTTGGATTTTTGTATCTTCGTTAGTTGTTAGATATTGTTCCATAACGTGAACAAAAGCATCAGCAATTCCATTTGCAATTTGGATTTTTGGTAAGCTGTAAGTAGTTTCTGGGTCTAATATTGAAAACTGTGGAAATACGAACTTGCTGTGGAAAGCAAATTTTTCTTGAGTGGCAACTTTTGTAATTACTGAACCTCCGTTCATTTCTGATCCTGTTGCAGGTAAAGTAAGAACAGTACCAAATGGTAATGCAGAAACAACTTTCTTCTCGTCAATCATGATATCCCAAGGCTCTCCGTCAAAAACAGTTGCTGCAGCAATAAATTTTGTTGCATCTATCACAGAGCCACCGCCTATTGCAAGAAGGAAATTTACATTTTCGCTTTTAATTTTTTCGACACATTTCAAGCAGGTTTCATAATGAGGATTTGGCTCAATGCCCGAAAATTCTACTTTTTCAAAATCTGAAAGAGCATCATGCACTTGTTGATATACTCCATTCTTTTTTATGCTTCCACTTCCGTATATAAGCATAACTTTGCTGTTCTGTGGTATTTGGGTTGACAATTTTGCAATGCTCCCCTTCCCAAATAATATTTTTACTGGGTTACTAAACTCAAAATTTTTCATAATTATTATTTTTTAAATCTGTCAAAGATACTAGATTTTTGACTTTTGTTTGATTCTGGATTAAAATTATCTGACTTTCGTAAATTTTCAAAAATAATTTTTTCTTCTTTAGATATTTTTTCAGGAATAAAGACATTAATAACTACCAATTGATCTCCCTTGCCGTAATATTGTATATTTGGCAAACCTTTGTTTTTCAATCTTAAAACCTTGCCAGATTGTGTTCCCGGGTCGATTTTGATTCTTACTTTCCCGTTTAATGTTGGGATTTCGGTTTGCATACCTAAAATAGCGTCTGAGATGCTTATAAAGTGATTGTAAATAATGTCGTTGTTTTGACGGGTGAATAATGGGTGTTCTTCAACTTTTATTATTATCAATAAATCGCCATTAATTCCGCCACGTCTTGCTGCGTTTCCTTTTCCTGACATTGTCAATTGCATTCCGTCTTCAACGCCAGCAGGAATTTTTAATTCTATAAGTTCGTCATCTGTTGTGATTCCTTCACCTTGACAAGTTGGACATTTTTCTTTAATAGTTTTACCTGTTCCGCCACAAGAAGTACATTCTACTTGTGTTTGCATGCGTCCAAAAATACTGTTTACAACTTGAGTCTTTGTTCCGCTACCGTGACAAATAGAACATTCTTGGTGTGAATTTCCGTTTTTTTCTCCAGTTCCATTACAGTCTTTACATTTAACGAATTTTTTTACTTTGATTTTTTTTACAGTTTCAACAGCAACCTCTTCCAATGTTAATTTCAAAGAAACTCTTAAGTTTGAACCTTTGGTTACATATCTGGATCTATCTCCATTTGAACCACCAAAGAAACTGCTAAAACCGCCGCCACCAAAACTGCCACCTAAAATATCGCTTAAAATATCTCCAAATTGAGAAAAAACATCAGAAGTAGAAAAACCACCTCCACCGCTAAAACCGCCCATTCCACTCAGACCGTCGTGTCCAAATCTGTCATATTTTGCCTTTTTGTCTGGATTGCTCAAAACTTCATATGCTTCGGCTGCTTCTTTAAACTTTTCTTCTGCAGCTTTGTCATCGGGGTTTTTGTCCGGGTGATATTGGATAGCTTTTTTTCGATAAGCTTTTTTTATTTCCTCTGCACTTGCATTTTTGTCAACTTCCAATATTTCGTAATAATCTCGTTTTGTCATTATTCTTTTTTTCTTTTTTTTATAACGTTGCTTTTTATTACTCAACTATTTTATTCGCCAACAACAACTTTAGCAAATCGAATAACTTTGTCTTTCATCTTATATCCTGTTTGTATAACGTTAACTACTTTACCTTTCTCGCTTTCGTTCTGTACCGGAAATTTAGTAACTGCTTCATGAACGTCAACGTCAAAATCTTTGCCCATTGATTCAATTTCGGTAATATCATAATTTGCTAAAAAGCGATGAAATTTATCTGCAATTAATTGGACTCCTTCAATATTTTTTGAGAAATCTTCATTTGTAGTTTCTTTTAAATGTTGAATAGCTCTGTCAATGTCATCAACGATAGGTAAAAATTCAAGTAATAAGTTAGATCTTACTAGGTCTGATAATTCAATTCTTTCTTTTGCTGTACGTTTTCTATAATTATCGTATTCAGCTACAAGTCTTAAATATTTATCTTTTAATTCTTTATTAGACTCTTCTAATGTTTCAATTTGTTTGTGTAACTTGTCGTCTTTCTTCTTGAAAAATTTACCTTCTTTTTTCTCCTTTTTGGAGTTTGTCTCCTCAAGATTGGAATCAATTATTTCATTCTCGTTAGTAGTATTTTCTGTTTCTTCTATTATTTCTGTATTTTCTTTATTGTCCATCGTAAAATTTTTTCTTATTAATTACAATATTTTTGCCAATATCATTAATGCGACATTATGGCAGTAAATAGGAAAATTAATCTGCAAATTTTTCCAATAATATATTTATTTCAGCAAGTTTATCTTTTATCTTTTGAATATTTTTCAAATCTTTTTTTTGAGAATAATCATTTGATAAATCATTAATTTTATATTCTAAATTTTCGAGAGTTTTTTTTGCTTCTTCAATAGGGTCTTTTTTTAAATATTTTTCTAATGTAGCTCCAAGTTCTTCTCCTCGTAAATTTTTAGCAATGATAACTCCGTTTTCATCAATCAGCACATTTGATGGAATAGATCTGATACCATAAAGAGCGAGAGCTTCGCTGTTCCAATATTTTAGATCACTTACGTGTGTCCATGTAAGATTGTCTTTTTCTATTGCAGTAGTCCATTGTTTTTTATCTCTGTCGGCAGAAACAGCATAAATTGTGAATCCCTTTCCGATTGTGAAATTTGAATCTTTATATTTATTGAATGTATTAACAACATTTGGATTTTCTTTTCTACAAGGTCCGCACCAAGAAGCCCAGAAGTCAATTAGTACAACCGAACCGCGTAATGATGATAAAGCCACAAGTTCGCCGTCGGGGCTTGGTAAATTAATATCCGGAGCTTGGTTCCCAATTTGTGTTCCAACAACTAATTGGCTAAAACTCATAGATGATAAACTCGCGATGAATAATAATAAAAATATTTTTTTTATAGACATATTTTTTTAATTAAAATTTTGAATATATAAAATTTTTGTGTAGTGAAAAATCCTGCTTAAATTCTTTCAATTTTTGCACCTAATTTGTTTAACCGTACATCAATTTGTTCGTAGCCTCTGTCGATTTGTTCAATATTTTTTATAATACTGTTGCCTTTTGCCGAAAGAGCAGCTATTAACAGTGCCATACCAGCTCTAATATCAGGGCTTTGCATAGTTGTGCCGAGTAGCTGTTTTTCGCGATTTAGTCCGATAATTGTAGCTCTATGCGGGTCACACAAAATCAATTGAGCGCCCATTGCTGATAAACTGTCGATAAAGAACAATCTGCTTTCGAACATTTTTTGATGAATAAGAACAGTACCTTTTGCTTGTGTTGCTACAACTAAAAAAATACTTAGTAAGTCAGGGGTTAATCCTGGCCAAATAGCGTCAGCAATTGTCATTATTGATCCGTCAATAAATGTTTCGATTTCGTAGTGCGATTGTTTTGGAATAATAATATCATCGTTATTTAGTTCAATTTTTATTCCTAATTTTCTAAATGCTTGAGGAATAATACCCAGCATATCGTAATTAACATTTTTAATTGTAATTTCAGAACCTGTCATTGCAGCCATACCAATAAAAGACCCAATTTCAATCATATCGGGAAGAATATTGTGCGTAGTGCCGTGTAGTTCTTCAACACCTTCAATTGTGAGTAAGTTTGAGCTGATACCTGTTATTTTTGCTCCCATGGAATTCAACATTTTGCAAAGTTGTTGAATATAAGGTTCGCAAGCAGCATTATAAATCGTTGTTTTTCCTTTTGCCATAACAGCGGCCATAATCACGTTTGCTGTACCAGTAACAGAGGCTTCGTCTAAATGGATAAAGGTTCCTTTTAATTCTTCAACAGAAGCTTCATATACTTTCGTTTCGTTTGAATATGAAAATTTCACTCCCAATTTTTCAAATCCTAAGAAGTGAGTGTCTAAACGTCTGCTACCGATTTTGTCTCCACCAGGTTTTGGTAAATTTATATAACCGTATCTTGCCAATAATGGTCCTAACATCATTACAGAACCACGCAAAGAAGAAGATGCTTTATTATATTCGTCAGTTTTCAAATACTCTAAATTGATATTTTCTGCTTTAAAACTGTAAGAATTTTTTGATATTTGCGTAACAATAACCCCAATAGAATTTATAAGAGATATTAAATTTTTTACATCAAGAATATCAGGAATATTATTAATCGTAACGGTTTCTTTTGTAAGTAAGCAAGCACAAATTACTTGTAAAGCTTCGTTCTTTGCACCTTGTGGAGTTATTTCTCCCTTAAGTTCGTGTCCTCCTTCAATTTTAAATGTAGCCATAATTTATCTTATTAAAAATTATTATTTTTTTTCTTTTTTTTCTTATTAGAGTTTTGTGTAGCAGCTTTATTGTTTGATGGTTCTTTCCAGTCGCTTAATTTTAAATTTTCAGGAATAGTAATTGCTTCTTTTGACATCTGTTGCATGGAGTCAAAAATTACGTCATCAGAAATTATTTCGTTTTTTTGAGATTTGCTCAATCTCTTCATATTGTTGCCAATAATTTCAATTAACTGATTCTTTTCTTCTTCGTTTTCTTTGCTAGGAATTTTTTCTACCATTTTTTGAGCAAATTTTCCAAAATGACGATAAAGAATCTCTTCTCGTTTATATTTTATTTTTGAATCGTTGTGTTTAATGTTTTCTTCTTCTGTGAATGAATATTCCCAATCTATGTCTAATTTAAAATCTGCCATGATAGCCAGATGATGACAGAGTTTACGTCTCATTTCTGGTGTTCCCTTATAGTTTGGAATAGTTGATTCCATAGTATAGATGATAGTTTTAGCTATTTTATTTCGTTCGTTTCTATCTTCTACCGTAAGGCAATAATCAACCATTTGTTGAACGATTCTTCCGTATTCGGGTTGTTTTAGTTTTTCTCTCGATGTGTTGTAGTCCATTTTTTTTACAAATTTAATATTTTTTTGTATTTTTTTCATTTTTCTTCTATGAAAATGAAAATGAATACTTAATAATGCTTTGTTGTTTTTTTAGAATTTTTTACTTTTTTCTAATTATTCTCTTAATAGATTTCTTGATAATTTTTGTCCAAATATCTATTGAGATTATTGTTATTTTGCTTGTTTTGCCTTTAGCTGATTCCCAATATTAGTATATATCTGGGCATTATTTTTATCTCCTAAGTTATTATAAGTTGTGGCAACGTAGAAATAAGAGTCGCTATCTTCTTTGTCGGTTTCCACTGCAAGGAGAAAATATTTTAGTGCATTATTTAAATCTCCAGCAATTCCGTATGCAACACCAATATCTTTATAGTAATATGAGGTTTTTTCAAAATTGTTTCTTTGATCTAATTCTTCAAACAATAAGATAGAGCTTTTAATGTCTTGTAGGTATTTGCCGTAAACAACAGCTTTTAAGTATAGGAGTTCCGATATATTAGGATTAATTTTAAGGATTTTATCGCAGGCTTTTATAATTTCGTTGTAGTCTGCTTTTGTTTTTTTGTCATTTAGTAATCCGTTACTTGCATTTGCAACAATTTTTATATTTGTAATAGCCTGTGATTCTGTATTATTATTAACTTCCAAGTAATGTCCGTAGTTTAATAATGCATTTGGAATATCATAATTGTATTCGTAATATGCGTTTCCCAATAATAGCCATGCATCAGTGTATTTAGGATGAATTTTTACTGCTTTTGACAAATATTTGATTGCATTTTCGCATAATTTGTTATGTTCAATAGTATTATCCCTTAGCAAAAATGCTTTTTCCAGCGATTTCCCTCCAGCCGAGCAATTACTTTTTGCTGATTTTGAAGATGTTTTAACATCTGTGGTAAATAAAGTGTAATCGTCTTTCCATGCAAAATTCCTATTAATTGTTTGATAACACCATAGCAACAATATTATTGCGAGAAATGTAATAATTATTGCCTGAGATGTTTTATACGTCTTTGTAATCTTTGTAGGAATAATATATAAAAGATAAGCTGATATAATGCAATGACCAATTGAAGAGATAAATACGAATCTTTCGTTCATAAATGTTCCAACATTAAAGAAAATATTTGAAACTATTGATAAAGGAATTAGGAAAAATATTATCGAAAGAAGGATTATTTTCCAGGTAAAATTATCTTTCTTTTTTAAAATACCATATATTGCTATTACAAACATAGCAAGATAAAGCAATAAAGATAATATTGCCAACGGACTAGAAAAGTTTACAATTTCAATTTGATGGGGATAATAGTCGTAAGTAAGTGGATATGGAAATATCAGCAATTTTATATATAAAAGGAGAGTAACAAAGATAGTAGCGTATTTTTCTCCGAAACTTGCTCCTAAAAATGGATTGTTCATTAATTCCTCTACTACTTTTCCACTGTGAGAGAACCCGATAACAGATGCTCTGATAATTAAAAAAACGGCAGCGGAGATTATCAATGGTAATAACGAGATAAAGATTTTTTTGAAATTTTTATCTACAAATAAATAAATTGTGAGAGGTATTACTGCTAGAAATGTGATAGCGTTTTCTTTTGATAATAGTCCCAAAAACAGAGAAATTCCTGAAAAGATAAGAAATTTTTTCTTGTCCTCTTTGTGATATTTTATTGTGAAAACTAAAGCTAAAAGAGAGAATAATAATGTCATTATTTCGTCTCGGCCTTTTATGTTTGCAATTGCTTCTGTGTGTATAGGGTGGAAGAGGAAAAGAAGGGAGATTAGGAAGGGAAGGCCTATATACCATTTTTTCCCATTTTTGGGAAGAAGAATATATAAAATATTAAAGAGCAGATAAACTGTTGCAATGTATAAAAGTAAATTTACCAGATGGTTTACAAAGGGACAGCCAATAAAAGTTTTTTGAGAAACTTCGTCTTGCATTTTACTGCCAAAAATAGAATTTTCTATAGCAAAAGTTATTAAAGACAGTGGTCTGTAACGTCCTCCGGGGACTAATTTTTTTTCTTCTTGGATTTGTTGTGGACTTTTTGTTGTATCGTTAGCGTACCAAAATCCAGTAAATGTATCATATTTAAGGATGTCGGGAATACCTTTTATTCCTTCTTGTGTAAATTTATTTTCAGTTATAACAATGGCATCGTCTAATGCATATTTATTAAACAATGAATTTCCGTAAATTATAAATGCACAAATAGAAATAATAACCAAGCTAATAAGAGCTAGCTTTTTGTTTTCAGGACTATTGTCTTGTATATTTTCAAACTTGTTTTTTTGTTGATTAGTATTAGTTTTTCCTTCTTCTTTTATCCCTTTTGTGTAATTTTTTTTATAATTTTTCTTATTATTCTGAATCACAAATATAATATTTATGCAAATATAATTAATTTTTTATAAAAAAAACATATCATAAAAATTTCGAGAAAAACTAATCATTTGAAGAGATAGCGAAATATTACAGACTACCTTCTCTGTATCTTCTTACAAGGTATTCAATTTCTTTATCTTTATATTGGGAGTCGTATTGTTTTTTCAGGTCGTTTCCGAACATTTTGGCAAAGCCCTGCCAGAAAAAAGCTTTCACGGAACCTTTTAGCTCGTCAATAATTTCGTATGCTGTGCTGCCGGTTTCTCTGTCGAGAAGTTTTACTAATAACACAGATTGAGAGAGAGTGAATTTTACCAATTGTGGTTTAAATTGATTAATTATTTGTTTTTCTCTATACTTCATGTATTTTCTTCGTTCTTTTTCTGTATTAAAAGTATATAAACTATCATTAACTTGATCGTACAACTTAGATATCTGTAGAGCTACGGGATAGACTTTTTTAAAATTACGTTCCAACTTTCTTCTCCTACTATCATTTTTATAAGCAGTGGATTTTCGTGGATATACATTTACTTCTTTTAGAAAAATTACAGGGTAAGGATTATTAATCAGTACGCTGTCAACGTTAATGGCAGTTCTGTACAGCACCGGAATATTTTGTGCTTCACTAATTTTTGCGAAAAACACTAAAGAACAGATTGATAATAATACAATAATTTTTTTCATCTTCAAATGGTTTTGTTTAACAATATCAATTTTTGTACCAAAATAATAAAAAACTAATTGTATACAGAAATGTTTATTATAATCTTGTCTTGAAAAATAATTTTGGATCTTTTTCGTAATCTTTTATAGACATACTTTTAGACCCGACAATTTTTTTGTCTTTTATCTTTAAAACAGAAATTCCATAAATATCAAAGTACATTTTGTCAAGCATATTTGTTGTGTCAACTAAAACGTTTTTATGCAAGGTTAATATTTTAGGGCTATAGCGTTCTATGCTTTCTTTTGAAATTAGCATTGCAACATAATTTTTATTTAATAAATCTTCTTTGCCATTTATTTCTTGCATTAGGTATAACATATTTATACAACCGTTTTTACATGGTTCGCAACCTCTTGGCAAGATGAATAAATATTCGCCGTCCTCAATTTCAAAATTTGAAAAATGTTCTTTCATATAACTACAAAAAAATCGAGTTTTCCTTTCGTTTTCACTTTCTTTGCAGGCAAAAATATTTAGTGCAATAAATAAAAATAATATTAATTTTTTCATTTTTCTTCTATTTTATAAATGATATATGATAGTTTATTTTTTTCTGTATTAAGATTTTTATTATTCATTGCAATTCCGTCTTTGTTTATCATTAATCCATATTTAGAAATGTTGTCAGGCATTTTTAACTCATCAAGAATATTGAAATTAGTGTCTAAAATCATTAATGACCATGGAGCGTCAACTAAAGATGTAAATGTCCCATCTTCATTTTCATGATTCATAGGGTGTATTACAATTATATAATAATAATTTCTATAACTATCAAAAAATATTTTTAAATATTGTAAGAAATTTTTAATATATTTTTCTTGATAATTAAAATCGTATATTTTTAAAGAATCGGGAGCAGTAATTTTATTTCTATCATTTTTATATTTGCTGTTGAGATAATAAGATTTTTGATTATTAGTAGCTATGTCAATAACATAAATAGAATCAATAAAAGGGAAAAAATATACTATTTCATTTTTGTTATTTATTAAAAATCTAGGGTCGTAATAATCACATAAAAATCTAGAATTCTCCTCGCTGAAAATTTTTGGATATTTCCCGAATCCTTTTTCTTGAATAATAAAATTTCTGCCAATTTTCAAGTTGTAAAATATTGGTTTATTATATTTTACTGCTCTTATGTTTTTATCTTCATTTATTTCACTTTCAAGAAATATCTCTGACAAGAAATATTTTTCATTATTAAAAATATATGGTATTATAGTATTCCCGATTGTGCTAATAAAATAATTATCATTACTTATACTGTTTTTTCCTAAATTAATAAAAGTTGTATCCAATATTTTTCCTGCTGTATCTATTCTTATGAAGTATTCAAAAAAATTTTTATTAACTAAAGCGTTTTCCTTATTTTCATAAATATATCCGTAATATGGTTTATTAAACCTAAATACAGAAGTGGGTTTTATAGAATCAATACAAAAAGCAATTGTTATAAGCGAATCTTTTTTTATCCTATACGTATTTACTATAGTGTTATATTCATTGTTATACAGGGAATTAATATTGATTATATCTTGTTCAAAAAAAATTGTATCAATGGGAGTTAATAATATTTTATGTTCTTTTTGATTGCAAGATAAAGAAATATAACATAAAATGAAAAGCATATAATAAAGGGGATATTTCCCCTTTATTATATTATGTTTAATTATTGATTTCAT
>CAZBPT010000010.1:0-40174 GCA_964493875.1 uncultured Bacteroidales bacterium
GAAATATTGCTGCTGTTGAAACTATATTACAGGCAAAACTTACTTCTACAAATCCTTTTCAATTAGGAGATGAATTTAGTTATACAGGCTATGTAACTGTAGATGGACAAAATTATACAAGCGAAGTAATAATTAAAGAGCAAAATGATAGTGAAGATTTTGAGTTACTGTTTGATATTTGTGAAACAATTAGCAACGAATTTACAGAAATTACTTGTGATACTTACACTTGGAACGAACAAGAATACACAGAAAGTGGTGACTTTATACAGAATTTTCAAACAAATCACGGTTGCGATAGCATTGTAACTTTACATTTGACTATAAACAATAGCAATACAGGAATTGACGTTCAAGAACATTGCGACAGTTACACTTGGATTGACGGCGTTACTTATACGACAAGTACTACAACACCAACATTTACATTAACAAACGTTGCAGGTTGCGACAGCATTGTAACTTTACACTTGACAATAAATAATAGCACTATAAATGAATTTAGCGAAACTACTTGTAATACATATACTTGGAATGGAGAAACCTATTATTCTACTGGCGATTATCTACAAACTTTGCAAACAATTCACGAATGCGACAGTGTTGTTACTTTACACTTGACAATAAATACTTGTTACACAGTTACATTTGACACCAACGGTGGCGAGGGAACAGCACCTGATTCACAAGTATCAACAAACAGTTCTTCCATTACTTTACCCACAGGTACAGGTTTAAGCAAAACCAATTATGTTTTTGCAGGTTGGAACACCTTAGCTGAAGGTACCGGAACAAACTACAATGTAGGAACAAGCTATACTCCAACAGCAGATATTACTTTATTCGCAAAATGGGTATTACTTTCCTCCGGTGCATTTTCTGTAAGTACCACAAAGCAAGTAAAATTTTCTTCGGGAAACTTGCAGTACCAAGGCTCAACTAACACATGGCGATTTGCAGAAACTCAATATTCAATAGTTGGTAATGCAGTAGGAAATACGGCACCATCGGCTTCACAAAGCGGTTGGATAGATTTATTTGGCTGGGCAACTAGTGGTTATGATAGCAAATATCCGTATTCGACATCAATAGTTGATGACGTTTATTACAGTGCGAATATTTTCGGAACCGATTACGATTGGGGAGTTTATGTTGGAAATTCCATCATCAATGGTGCATCATCAAATTGGCGTACTTTGACTAATAATGAATACATATATTTATTTGATAATCGTCCTAATGCCACTAATCGTCGTACCTTAGCTACTGTTGCAGGTGTAAAAGGATTGGTCTTATTGCCCGATGTTTGGCAATTGCCGAACGGGTTAAGCTTAATAGTTACCAGTTCAAATTTTACAACTAATACTTATACCGTTTCACAATGGACAGAAATGGAAACGGCCGGAGCGGTATTTCTACCCGCTGCTGGCTATCGCGAGGGTAATTCAATAAGCAGTGTAGGTACTTATGGCTATTATTGGTCTAGTAATTGTATTGAAGCATATAGTTCATCGTACCGCATATACTTTGGTACTTCCATTTCTTCAAGTGGATCTAGTAATCGCCATTATGGGCACTCTGTCCGCTTAGCTCAAGACATAAGCAATTATTAATATTAGTTGTTAAGTAGTTAAAATAAATTAAAAGCCTGTCTTAATACTTTTTAGACAGGCTTTTTTGTTTTGTTATTTAATAGATGTAGGGATTTTGAAAAATGACTAAATAAAAAAAGACAAACAATGTTCGTCTTTTGTGGGAATTAATGGATTCGAACCATTGACCCTCTGCTTGTAAGGCAGATGCTCTAAACCAACTGAGCTAAACTCCCTTTTTTGCTAGCAAACGATAATTAATTATCATCTTGAAAGCGTTACAAAAGTAAAATTTTTTTTATTAATATCCAAATTTTTTATCAAAAAAATCATTTTTTTATTTTCCTTATAATTAAGATTATAGAAAAATATTTTATTATTTTATTAAAAAATTGAAAATTTCTTCAATTTTTTTATCTAAGAGAGAAGAAATATTCTCATATTTATCAATAGAAATCATCTTTTCAGACGTGCTTACATAGAATTTAATTTTAGGCTCTGTTCCTGAAGGACGGATAGTAATTAAAGTTTCATCTTCCAATTCATATTGAATTACATTAGATTTTGGTAACAATATTTTAGTAGTATTTTTGTTTGTTAGATCAGTTAAAACAGAATTTTCATAATCAAAAATTTTTACTATTTTTTGATTAATTATTTTTTCGGGTGGGTTATTTCTAAAATCATACATCATTTTCACAATTTCAGCATTTCCTTCATTGCCGTATTTTGTTATTGATTTAAGACCTTCACGATAAAAATTAAATTTCAAATAAATATCTTTCAAATAATCTATTACTGTAAAAGAATTTTCCTTTGCAAATTGTGCCGCTTCAATAAATAACAATACAGCCAAAACAGCATCTTTGTCGCGAACAAAATCATCAACTAAAAAACCGTAACTTTCTTCTCCACCACAAATAAATTTCATTTTATTTTGATTTAATTCAATCGTTTCAGCAATATACTTAAATCCTGTTAAAACATCAAAAGATTTAATATTGAAATAGTCAGAAATTTTAGTTAATAAACTTGTTGTAACGATTGTCTTTACTATATAATCATTTTTTGAAAGTTTATTTTGTTTTTGTAATGACGAAAGAATATAATGTGTTAATATTGTCGCGGTTTGATTTCCATTTAATAAAACATAATTATTGTTGCTATCTTTCACAGCAACTCCAAGACGATCGCCATCTGGGTCTGTGCAACAAACTATGTCGGCATTTTTTTCTTTTGCCAAATTTATCGCAAGAGTTAGAGCTTGTTTTTCTTCTGGATTCGGAGATTTTACGCTTGGAAAATTTCCATCAGGAATCATTTGCTCTTCAACAGTAAATACAGAATTATAGTTCATTTTTGAAAGCAATAATGGTATTAGCTTTCCGGTTGTTCCGTGAATGGGAGAGAAGACTATTCTAATATCTTTTTTACTATTATTAGAAATATTATTATCTAAGTTGATAATTCTTGAAAGATATTGTTCATCAATTTCTGCACCAATAAATTCAACATTAGTCAATTTATCATCAAATTTTATTAAAGAAAAATCTGTAATAGAATTTACTTTTTCTATTATTGAGTAATCATGGGGAGGAACAATTTGTCCGCCATCTTTCCAATATACTTTATAGCCGTTATATTCTTTTGGATTATGAGAAGCTGTTATTACAATACCACATTTACATTTCATAAGTCTAACGGCAAAAGAAAGTTCAGGAGTTGGGCGAATATCATCAAAAAGAAACACATTTATATTATTTGCAGAAAAAACCGATGCAGTAATTTTCGCAAAAGATTTACTGTTATTTCTGGAATCGTAAGCAATAGCAACAGAAATCTCATTGCCCGGATATTGTTCAATTAAATAATTTGCCAATCCTTGTGTCGCGCGACCAACAGTATATTTGTTCATTCTGTTCGTGCCCACACCCATAATTCCGCGTAATCCACCTGTACCAAATTCTAAATCTTTATAAAAACATTCATATAGTTCTTTAGTATCATTTTTTTGTAAATCACATATCTGATTTTTTGTTTCTTCGTCAAAAATATCTGACAACCAATATTTTATTTTGTTTTCAATATTATTTTCCATTGTAATAAAGTTTTTAATTATAAATATAATTTAATATTTCAGCAAGAAGTACTCCGCCTGCAACGAGTTGAGATTCCCATACCGATTTGTATTTATAGATATACTGATACGGCTTTGATATTTTTGAATCTTTATATATTTCTTTTTGTATTTGATATGTTTTCCATGAGTTATTATTAATAAGTTCATTTGAAAATTTCTCCGTTTTTGGATTGTATGTTTTTATTAAATATTCTGAATATTCAGTATAAGAAAGATTTTCTCCCTCAATTAATTTTTCATCCCACAATGCGTGTAAATTTGTATTCTGATTAAAAAAAATCACTTTTATATTATTTCCACCTTTATCTTCAGCATGTCCCATATGAAGAGGCATAAACATATCTCCAACAATATGAATAAGCATTTTCAACATATCGGCATCATTAGGATTTCTTTTTAAATATTCTATCAAATAAAATACTTGAAACACACATTCGCCATTTTCAGTCGTCATTATTGAACTGTCAAGTTGATAGCGTGAAAGATTAGCTTCTAAATTGGTATAATGCCAAGTGTAGTAATTATTATATTTCGGATCGGATTTCACAAAATCTCCCCAATTTGCAACCATTGCAATATCTGTATTATTCAAAACCAAATTAATCTTTTTCTCTGTTGTTGAGTCTATTAACTCTTGTGATATTTGTCCGATAATTCTGTGTCCGGTTTTCCCCCAAGCAAAAATATATTGAGGTAATATTATTATAATTAAAAATATTAGTATTTTTCTATTCATAATTTTTTCTGTTAAACAAATGTAATATTTTTTTAGAATTATTAAAGAGCTTATTTTTTATTTGAATAACAAAGGTTCTTATAATCACAATATTTGCAATTATCAACATTTTTTGTTTGTTTGAAATTTTTATTCATATCAAATAAATCTTCAATAACAGTGATTAATTTTTCTTGAATTAATTCATCAATTTCTTGGTTATAATTAGCAAGAATTGTGTTTGTTTTAGAGGATTGTTTACCAATTTGATATTTATAATCTTTGTTTCCTAATGATCTAATTTCGAAGATGCCCGGACAAATATTCTTATAATTGTATTTATTAAAAAGAATGTGGCTGTAAATTAAAATCTGTGCATTTGTATCAAATTTATAAGGTCGATCTTGAGAAAATATTTTTTCAATATCAGATTCTTCTTTGTGCGATTGCCCTGTCTTATAATCAATTACACGATATTTATTATCACAAAAATCAACTCTGTCAATTTTCCCTTTAAGTTCAACAACTTTTCCATTTATTTCAATTTCAGCTTTATATTCCTCTTCAAGTGAAATAATTTCTAATGGTAAATGCTTTTTATCGTAATCTAATAGTTTTAAGACATATTTTTTTACAATATCTACAAATAATTTTTTTTCGATATTTTGTATTTCATTTTCGTTTGTTAAAGAAAATACATTTTTTATAGATTCATGAACAGCATTGTTTATTTCTCGAGTAATTTTGTCATAATCCTTTTCTATCAATACTTTTCTTGATTCTTCATTGTAATAAGGGGCATATAATATTTTAAGAGTTTCATGGAAAAGTGAACCAAAATTCTTATTAATATCATCATCGAAAGAATCAATTTTTTTTAATTTTTCAATATATTTATAATAAAACTGTAATTTACATTTCAAATATGTATTTATATGCGTAGGATATAAAGAATATACAGAATTTGGGTTGTCGTTTTTCTTTATAAAAGAAGAAAACATTTCAGGATTTTTTTCTACTTCGATTTTTCTTTCTTGATTTAATTTGATATGATAGCCATTATTTGAATTGATTATATTCGTTTTAGAATTAAGTTTCAATTCATTTTGAATTTGAATGATAAATCGTGATTTTTCAGAATTTTGTTCAGATATTATAGAGCTATAAAAAATCTTTACATCTTTGGCATTTTGTAAAATTCTATAAAAATAATATGCAAAAATACTGTCTTGAAACTCAATTGAAGGAAGTCCATAACCTTTACGTAACCCATATGGGATAATAGATTGAGCAGTATTTTTTTTAGGAAAAACATCTTCATTTATTGAAAGCATTATCACTCTGTCAAAGTCGAGATTTCGCGTTTCTATAAATCCCATGATTTGTATTCCTGTTAATGGTTCTCCTTCAAAAGGAATTTTAATGTTTGAAATATGATTCCTTAATAATTTTATTATTATCTTATTATTTAGATTGATGTTATTGCTTTCAATCGTATTGCTTAAAGCGATAATTTGTGTTTTTATTTTAAAAATAAATTCAGATTCTACAATAAAATTTTCATTATTAACTATAATTGCAAATAATCCTCCAAAAACTTCAATAAGATTTGCCAATAATGAGCTATTGCCATTTAAATTTTCGGAAAATATCAAATGTAATAATGATTCATCTTTTAAAATTGTAAATAAATCCGTTGAAGATATTGTAAAACGATAATTGTTAAAAATATTCTCAGAATCCTTATCGTTTACTAATTCTAAATTTTTTATAAATTGATGATTAATAAGATTTACAACATCTTTTGTCCTGTAAATTGTGATATTATCTTGCAATTTTGCATTAATTTTCAGTTCAAAAATTAAATTTAAAAAAGCATAACTAGCAGAACTTTTTATGGGATAACCCATAGAAACATTATAAGGATAAAAATCATCAGGAATAGAGTAGAGCAAAGGAATTAATGTATTTTCGTCTGCAAGGACAATGGCAGTTTTTTCGGCGATAAAATCTTCTTTCTTTTTCCATTCCTGTAAAATATCTTCAATTAATTTTATCTGTGCAATAGGGGACGGGACTTCAATAATCTCAATTTCTCGTTCTCTCTCAATAATATTTTTTTCAGTTGGAAAGTTTTTATGTTGAGGATATTTATTTAAAAGTTCACGCAAAAATAATCCTGCTTCTTGTTCTTTATTCTTTATATAGTAATCATCAATATCCCAGAAAAAATTTGTAGTTTTATTTTTCTTAATGAAATCAAATAATTTTTTTTCACAATTATTTAAAGCATTAAAACCCACTATAAAATATTCTTCTTTATTGAAAGCATCTTCCGGAATATTATTTACAAATTGACGATACAATAATCCTTGATAAACTTGTTTTTTCTCAATAAGATTGGCTGTAAATTCCTTGTAAATATCATACAACTTATCCCAAAATTCCAAGAATTTTCCTCTATGAATAAATGTCCTGCCATCGTCTGATTTAGTGTAATTTACATTATTCCAAAACCTTTCGATGATTTCAATTTCTTCTGGAGCAAAATCATTGAATTGATTGTCAATTTCGTTAATATTTTTTATATTTTCAAATATTTTTTTTGCATCAACCAAATATTTATCAATATCGTCAAAATCGCTTAAAAGTACATCGCCCCAATAATAGAATTCATCGAGAGTTTCTTTTTTATCATCAAATTTGATATGTTTAGAATATACTTCATAAAGATAAAATATCAACGAAATGTCGTCAGCAATAACAAAATCAGAATTTTTTATAAATATATCCTGAATAGGAGTAATTTTAGGAGACCACGTACTATTTTCAATTTTTTCTGCTATTTTTTTTTTCAAAAATAATCGTGTTCTGTTGTTAGGAACAATAATTTCAATGTTATTAATGTCCTTTGATTTTAAAATTTCATCTGCAACTTTTGATAAGAATGTTGTCATTATTTCTGAGAATTATGAATTAATAATAAATCGGATAGAACAATAGCCGACATTGCTTCTACAACGACTGCAGCACGATTTACATAACATAGGTCGTGTCTGCCATTCAAAGTAAAACTTTCAATTTTCTTTGTATTAAAATTATAGCATTCTTGCTTTGCAGAAATACTTGCAGCTGCTTTAAATCCAACACTGAAATTAATAGGATTTCCATTTGTAATTCCGCCATTTATTCCAAATGAAGCCGTTTTTAACTGGCCTTCTTCGTTTATTATGGAATTTGAATTTATATCTTTTGGAATATCAAATTCAATTGAATGAGCTCCGGGAATTGAAAATATTGCGTGAGATAGTTTTGATTCCACACTATCAAAAAATGGCTCTCCCAAGCCGATAGGAATATTATTAATTTTTATGAATACTTTTCCACCAATACTTGTCTTCAACTTTTCTGCAAGTAGCTTAGCCTCGTCAATTGTATTGTAAATTTTCCTTTCGGAATCAGCAAAAACCCAAAAATCAGCAATTGACGATACTATTGAAATATCTTTAATAATTTTTTTTGCAACAACGGCTGCGGCTACCAATGCTAATGTCATTCGTCCTGAAAACATTCCGCCACCATTTGGATTATTGAATGATTTGTATTTTTTTGATGCAGTAAAATCGGCGTGTCCTGGTCGAAAAAAACCTTCTTTGATGAAATCATACTCTGAGTCATTATAATTATCATTTTTAAAAGTCAACAACAAAGGACTGCCATCTGTATATCCGCGATAAAGTCCTGAAGAAATAGTTATTTTATCAGTTTCACTACGAGGAGTATTGTAAGTCGCAAGGTTTTTTCTTCGGTTTATGTCTTCTAAAAAATCATTTTCCGATAATTTTATGCCAACAGGACAACCATCTACAAGTATTCCGATTTCTTGACCGTGAGACGTCCCAAATATTGATATCCTAAATAATTGTCCAAACGAGTTCATCTGTATTTATTCTTTTATTATTTTTTGTATATATTTATTTCCGTCTTTTTCAATATTCACAAAATAAATTCCTGATTGTAAATTTGATACTAAGATTGGAAAAGTGGAATTTTTGCCTTCTAATAATTGTCTTCCCAAAATATCGGTAATAATATAATTGAAATTCTCAATATTATTATCATTTGAATATAAATACTCTTTTACGGGATTTGGGAAAAGAGAAATAAAATCTTTATCATCATCATTAATATAAGACGTATTAGCGCAAAATTCGTATTCAAATGAATTTGTATATTCATTACCAAATATTTTTAAAATAGTGTCGTTATTTTCGTTTATAATGTAAAAATGACCTAGAACATTATTTGCATTCATACCATCGCCCCAACTATCTTTGATGATAAATTTATAACAATCATTTTCATCAGAGAAACAAAATGGGTATTTTGTATTTACTTGTTCTGAATAAAAATTACCATCCTGAAAAACTGTATCATTAGTATTTTTATCGATTAATAGCCAAGATACTTCATTAGAAAAGTAATCTGTCAATAATTCAAAGTTATAAGCAATTCCATAATTTAATAAAGAAAAATCTGTATTTTTATTTGTATTTGAAGAATAATTAAGCCCATCATTTACCAATAAAATATCAAAACTAATATTATAATCTCCCGACAACAGAGATATTTGAGGAAATTCAATATCGATTGAATCGTTTGGATTTAATGTTAATTCTTCATCAATGGTTGTCAAAATTTCATTACATAAGCAAGTTAACCTGACAGAATTTACAATTTCGTTTCCAATATTTTTAATATTTATAATTGGTGTAATTTCACTTTGATTACAGCCAGTAGCATTAATTGGAGCAACTATTTCATTAATAATAATATTGCCGGCATAAATATCAGTTTGTATTGACATTGAATCATTCGCCGGATTTTCATCATTATTATTAGAAATATAAAAATTAAAATTATAATTATCGCTTGCCAAAGAAATTTCATCAAATTGAATATAACAAGTGTCAAATTGATTTAATGTTCCATTGAAAACTTTACAATTTGGAGTTTCATTAAAAGAATAGCATAGTTCAAAAGTATTAACGACATTGGAACCTAAATTTATTATTCCAATTTCTGGTGAAAAGCTTGAAGGACTTGTATAATAATTATTTATTGGTTCAACGATTGAAAAAATGGCGATATCATTCGATAAGTTATTTGCAATAATTTCAATATCTCCGAAATATGCTTTATGAAATTGTTTTGTAATTACAATATCTATAATTGTTCCAACAGGTAACAAAGGAATGTTGAAAAATACTGATCCGTTATTATTTGAATATTTTGCATCAATAAGATTGCCGTTATAAGATAATGCCACATAAGCATTAGGAGAAGTCGAAATGTTGATTAAGTTTGTTCCTTCGGGAATTTGCTGTAAATGATTAGCAGTGATTTGTGTTGGAATACCTGCGTAAGGCATAATGGAAGGGTCGCCCAAAACATTATATACTTCCCAATAATATTTTTTTCTGGTAGAACTACTTTGCATAACATTCATGTTTCCACAAAAAATAATTTGTCCTGCATTTACAGCGGGTTCTTCTCCGTTTTCGTGAAAAATACAGTCATAAACACCATTTCCGGTATCTTCATAACTGGGATTTGGGATAACATTATCACGAACACCAACTGACCAAAAATAATCTTCAAACCAGTAAGTTTGTTGACTTGCACCAATATAAGAGCAAGCACCTCTATTTTGAAGACGAACAAAAGTTTCTCCAATACATTCTAATTCATTATATTTACCTGAGTAACAGCAGTTTGCCATTGCAAAAAATGGTTTATTATAATTTATCATCCCTTGTAATTCGAAAGAAGAAATTGTAGGATTTTGCCAACGAGTTGCAATACAGTGAGCAGTATAATTCACGAAAGAATTACCTTGCGATAGTGCTGTAATAATTTCGTTAACTTGTCCCACTGAATTTGGGTGAAGAAATACAGATGAATTTATATCGTGAGCTTCATTAAAATAATAATTATTGGCATAATTTATTTGTCCGTTTGATTCTATGGGCCCATGTTGAGGATCGCTTCCTGCTATCAATGTTGCATTTTGTAAAAAAGAAATATCATCAAAATCGCATTTTTCGTATTTTATTATTTTATCAAGTATATATGAAAGTTGTTCAGGATTTTGTGCCGATAATCTGCCGTAATACATTTCAGGAATAAAATCATCAACACCATCATAACAGCAATAATACAAGTCACTAGGATGAGCGCCACCATCCGAAATTAAATATGTTGGCAATTGTTCTACGTCTCCAACAAGAAGTAAATAGGAGGGTGGGGGATTATGTTCATCGGCAGAATTATATAAATTTTGCAAATAATTTTTTATATCAGAAACAGTATCGCTAGAAGTCACAATATCATCTGTATATTGACAAGTAACATCATATCCTTCTTGTGTTTTCCATAATAAAAAATCTTGTAAGGCATCTTCAAAAATTCTATTAGCAATAACAAGATATTTAATTGGGGTATTATTAATTTCGATATCTTTTTTACGTGAATAATTCCAAATATTTTTTGTAATCGGCTCAAATTCAGGGCTATTTACAAAGGAAGTAATAGTATTTTTATTATCATTTCTAAATGATATTTCTACTTCTATATTTTCCAAAAGTGTTAAAGAATTTTTAGAAATATCGTAAATAAAGGGATTAACAATAATTTGGGCTAAAGTAATTCCACGAAATTTTCCTAAAACATTTAAAGAGACAGTTTTAGGTTGATAAATATTATGATTTTGATAAATTTCAGGATTTAAAACAAGAGAATCTAAAAATTCGTTTTTTGATAACCATGGTTGATTTGGATAAATTGGATTATTATAACCCATTTCATCTAAATAATATATTTTTTCTGTATAATTTACAATGGAGATTGTTGCTTCTGAATTATTTGGAATTTCAATAATCTTTGAAAAAACAGGCAGTTCCGGATTAGAAACGTCATTATTTGGATAATAATTTTTTATAGTAATTTTTGAAAAAACTTCATTTAATATTTTATAGTCGGAAATTTGGAAATAGGAAGTATGTAAAATAAATGAAAAATTCGAATTAGTATTTTGCAAAATAGTAACTGAATTGTCATTATCAGTATTTATTATTCGCTGAGAAACTGCAAAATTTATTATAAATATGAATACGATTAATATTATTTTTTTCATTTTAATAATTTTTTATAAATTTATGAAAATAATTACAATATTTATTGATTTTTTTAGAAAAACTATAAAAAATTTAATTAGGAAAGTAAAAAGTATGAGTTTTTTGATTATACATCATCTTTATAACTATTTGAAAACTCTTTTAATTCGTCTTTAACCAATAAAAAGTTACGTTCCAATTTTTGCATTTCAAAACAGAAGAACTTATATATTTGTGTCCACTGTTCACGTTGATAAATATTCACAGCAGATAATTGTTTATATAAAGTTGAGATTTCCTTACCGTTTTCGAGAAAATAAACGTCTTTCCAAATCCAGTTATTCCCTAAATAATCTTGATTATTATTTTTCAATTCTTTAAATTTTGAGAATAAGAATAATCGTTTATTTTTATCACGTTGTTCAAAACATATCATTACTAAAGCAGATTCTTTATCACATTCAAATTTCAAAATAATATCTTTAATCTGCGTATCAAATAAAATCCATGAGTGACGTTTTCCATAAAATTTTTTACTGAATTTTGAAAAGCCAATCCAAAATTCTTTTCTTATGTTAGCGGCTTCATCTTTAGAGTACATAAACTTATCTTAATAATTATCGTATTGGCTACGTTGTTTTTTTAATTGTAAATCTTGTAACATGGCAGCTTTTACATTGATTCTGAACATATATGATTTATATTGTCCAAAAGGACGAAGGTTTAAACTTGCTTCCCAACAATGTAAATCTCTAGTAATATCAATAGTTGTATAAGTAATTTCATTATTAACAAAATCATATCCTGTCGAAACTGTAGCTTTCCATTTTTTTGTTAAACTTACGCTACCGGATATATTTAGAGTTTGAGTAATATTCTTTTGGTCATAAGGTTTATTATAATTAAAAGAATAGTTTATTCTCAAATCCCAAGGAATTTCCCAATCAGCATAAGTAATTGCCTGTCCATAGATTTCCCGATAATGATTTGTTGTGTTTGATTCGTTGTTTTTAGCTTTAGGATTTAATGATAATCCAACGGTTACATATAATGAGGTTAGACGCAGTATCTTATTTTTAGAAGTTTCAGAAAAATAGGTCCAAGTATCATATCGTTCAAAACCGCCATAAGAATTTTTCCTATAGCCATATGGGTCAAAGGTTGCACGAAATGTGATATCTAATAATGTGACTCTTGTACGAGCAGATATATTTATCGGCGACCATTTTAAACTATCGGCAAATATATTATAACTTGCATTTATAGAAAAGCTTTCCAATAATTTAATTTTTTTGTCAATATTTGCAGTATCCTTATCGTTTTTATTTTTTACTTTCATTTCCAAATTATTTCCAAAATCAATGGTAACAAGCCCTGTACCACCTTGTGCGGGACCGCCATAAGGCATTCCTTCAAAAAGAGAATAGACATAACTTATTGTATCATATTGCCCTGTGCTGTTATTGTATTGTATTTGATAATAATCGTCATACATTTTATATTTTGGTTTTGAAAAATCTGGTTTATAATTAAAACTAACAGTAGGGGTGAAGACGTGTCGCATTGCTTTTAGCCTTGATTTCCCTGAAAATTGATACATTCCGTAAAGTTGAGTTGTCCAATTTAAAGCGGCATTAAAATCCCATGCTCGATTAAATTTTGGACGATAATAAGAATTTACATAACCCAAAGAAGAACCAGCAGATGCTGTATCAACCCATTCTTTTGTCATTGATTTTAAATACCAACGCTCATTATAAGTAAAACTTGGTGTTAATGTGGTATATTTTAATAATTTAAAAGAAGTATTTATCGGAATTTTATGGCTTATACCATTTGTAATACTGTCAAACGGAATTGTTAAAAAAGAATTTTCATTGGTTTTTATTCTGTTCGTCAAATTCATTGTATAGGCAATAGCAATTTTTTCGTACCATTTCTGACTTCCAAGTTGGACCTTTCGCTTAAAAGGATAAATCCTGCTCATAGAAAAAACAACATCGGGAAGTGTAAAATTTATTGTTCCTGTATTATTATTCTGAGTATGTCTGAAAGCCGCAGAAATATTAAACGGAGTATTTGGAAAACTATGACTGTAAGAAATACTTGATTGCTGGTTACTTTGCATAAATGCTGCAGGATTATATGTATTGTTTTTATTATATTTACTGCTACTAATATTTACGTCAGCAGAGAATGTTGAATTTGGACGAAATTTTTGGTCTTGATTAAATTTCCATATAATTTCATAAAGAGACTGGGTTTCGTAATTTGGTAATCCTTTGTAGCCAAAAACATTCTTATTGTATTTCGCACTAAAATAACCATTAAATTTATATCTGAATTTATAATTTGTTCGTGCTGAAACTCCCCAGCTTCCTTTTGAGAAAATATCTCCCAACAACGTTAAATCAATTCTATCGCTAATTGCAAAATAATAACCTCCATTATTTAAAAAGAAACCCCTTTTTGTTTCATCACCAAAATTGGGAATCACCACACCGGAATGCCCGCCTTTTGTGTTCGGAAAAAATCCAAAGGGCATTGCAATAGGAGTGGGGACATCTTCAATAACCAAATATGCTGGACCACTTACAATTTTATCGTTAGGAATTACCTTGGCCTTTGTTAATTTAAAATAAAAATGTGGACAATCAACATTATCGCAAGTTGTAAATTTCCCATCTGTAATATGAATATGTTTGTTAGGTTGAATTTTTGTTGTTCCTCCATACAAATAACCATCATCTAATTTTGTTGCAACATTTTTTACTAATCCTTTTTTAGATTTAAAATTATATCGTATAGTATCTGCAATATAATGGTCTTCTGCTTCCTGATAATCTGGTTTTCCAAGCACAGTAGAGCTGACACTGTCATATAGACCGTGACACATAACTTCTTGATATTCAAAGTCAATGACCATATAATCAGAAGTTATTTGCATAGGATCATATATTACAACAGCTTTTTTGTAAAGATATGCTTTCTTATTTTTAAAATCAAACATTCCTTTTTTTTCGGAAGAATAATGAACCTGAGAATCGAAATCGGACTTATGCGACTTATTAACATTTATTGCAATAGAATCATTTTTTTTTTCGATATTATAAGACTCAGTAGCTTTAAAATTTATAGAGTCGCCAACGTTTCTATAATTAACAGAGTCCGAAACATTAAAATGTAAGCTATCTGTTACTTGAGAAAAAGTTTTTAAAGAATATGAAAAAAATAATATTATTATCAACAATGTTGATAATAAGGCCTTGTAATTTTTTTGGAATAATATAAAAATATTATTTTTGTACAAAAATTTTTTTCCAAAGATACGAAAAAAAAAAGATAAAAAAAAGATATAAGCAACGAATAATGATAAATTATGAATAAAATACAATTATTAATATCAATTTTGTTCATTTTTGTTAATACAACAATGGCACAAATAGCTCCTGATAAGGTAAATACTATTGTTATAGACCCCGGTCATGGTGGCTATGATCCCGGAGCTATCGGAAAATTTTCAAAAGAAAAGGACGTTGTTCTCAAAATTTCTAAAAAATTTGGAGAATTAATTAAAAAGAATTTTCCTGAGGTAAATATCATATATACAAGAAACGGAGACGAGGCTGTAGAACTTTATTTACGTTCAAAAATGGCTAATGAAAAATCTGCCGATTTATTTATATCTGTTCATGCAAATTCTTTCAGCAACAATGGTCCTTACGGATTAGAAACATTCTTTATGGGCACGTCAATGACAGCATTAAATATGGAAGTCGCAAAAAAAGAAAATTCTGTTATATTAAATGAAAAACAATATAAAAATAATTATGACGGATTTGACCCTAATGACCCTGAAACATACATCATTATGAGTTTATCTCAGAACATAAATATAAAGCAAAGTTCAATTTTATGTAACATTATTCAAAAAAATGGAGTAAATAATTTAGGACGTTTCGATAGGGGAGTCAAACAAGCCGGATTTTGGGTTTTATGGAAAACAACTATGCCCAGTATATTGGTAGAACTGGGCTTTATAAGTAATCCTGATGAAGAAAAATATATGAATTCAGAAATCGGTCAAGAAAATCTTTCTAGAATGCTTTATAATTCTTTTGTTGAATATAAAAGTCAATATGAAGAAATTCAATATAATAAAAAAATTGATTATATAAATGAGGATATTACTGAAATTTATCAAGATTCATCAAGTCAAAAAATTGATAAAATTATTGCAAGTGACAGCTCTAAACATGCAC
This sequence comes from uncultured Bacteroidales bacterium, assembly GCA_964493875.1. Classification (GTDB taxonomy): domain Bacteria; phylum Bacteroidota; class Bacteroidia; order Bacteroidales; family ML635J-15; genus Bact-19. Next base: position 15,885 of record CAZBPT010000010.1, read on the forward strand.
AAAACAATGTAAACAGCCAAGAAGGAAACAAAACTGTAAATGATAATACAACAGTAGTAAACAATAATAACAACAAAGTAAATACGCCAACAAATAATACTAATAATAAAAATGGAATTAAAGATAGTGAATCAATCACATATAAAGTTCAAATTGTAAGTTCCAAAACAAAAATTGACTTAAAACCTGAAAATTTTAAGGGATATAAAAATGTAGAAGAATCATTCTATAAAAAAGCTGGATTGTACATATACACAATTGGTTCGGAAAAAACCATTGAATCTGCAAAAAAATTATGTGATTCTGCAAAAAAAGATTTTCCGACTTCCTGGGTTGTAATATTTAAAAATGGCGAACGTCAATAAATATTATTTTTATTAGAAGTAGTTTCCCAAATTTTACTATTTAACTTTATATATAATAAGGTTTTAGGGCGATAATTTTAACTAATTATTGTCTTAAAAAGTTTTAAAGCATTTTTCATATAATTTATATTATGTTAAATAGAAATAGCCTCTAATCTATTTTCAATATTTTTTTAAAATAAATTCAAAATCTAATAAAAATATTTTTGATTATTTTTTTGACAATAAATCCATATATAAAAGCATTTCGTCACGTAATCTTGCTGCTTCTATATAATCTAATTTTGAACTTGCTGTTTCAATTTTTTTCTTTGTTGTAGAAATTAATTTTTTAATTTCTTCCTTTGTCATATATTGTAAAACCGGATCTGCTACCTGTTTAATTTCATTTTCAGGATTTACCATATTATAATTATTTTCAGTTAAATTCTCATTATTATTATTAAAACCAGAACGTTTAGCTTTTACTACTTGTCTCGGAGTAATATTATTCTCGATATTATATTTTATCTGTTTCTCTCTATGCCTAACATTCTCATTTATAGTGTTTTGCATAGAATCTGTGATTTTATCTGCATACATTATTACCTTACCATTGAGATGTCTGGCCGCACGACCTGCAGTTTGTGTTAAAGATCGTTGCGAACGCAAAAACCCCTCTTTGTCGGCATCAATAATAGCAACTAAAGAAACTTCCGGTAAATCTAATCCTTCGCGTAAAAGGTTCACTCCTATCAAAACGTCAAACAAACCGTTACGCAAATCGGCCAATATTTCAATTCTTTCTAAAGTATCTACATCGGAATGTATGTAACGGCAACGTATTTCATATTTTGTAAGATAGTCTGCCAATTCTTCTGCCATTCTTTTTGTTAATGTTGTTACCAAAATTCGTTCTTCTTTCTTAACTCTGATGTCAATTTCATGCATCAAATCATCAATCTGATTTATAGAACTTCTAACCTCAATAATTGGATCAAGTAAACCTGTAGGGCGAATAACCTGTTCTACCACTACCCCACCGGATTTTTCAATTTCAAAGTCTGAAGGAGTTGCACTTACGTAAATAGTTTGATTTACAAGCGAAAAGAACTCATCAAATTTTAAAGGTCTGTTATCTAATGCAGAAGGAAGTCGAAATCCATATTCTACCAAATTGGCTTTTCTAGATCTATCACCACCATACATAGCATTAATTTGCGGGACAGTAACATGACTTTCATCAATAAACAACAAAAAATCATCAGGAAAGCAATCTAGCAGGCAAAAAGGTCTGTCGCCGGGTTTACGTCTGTCAAAATATCTGGAATAATTTTCAATACCAGTACAATGTCCCAATTCTTTAATCATTTCAATATCGAACTCTGTACGGGCTTTCAAGCGATTGGCTTCGTGGATTTTTCCCATTTGAATAAGTTCATCACAACGAATTTTCAAATCGGCTTCTATTTCAAGCAAAGCATCAAGGATTGTTTCCTTAGTAGCCACGAACATATTTGCAGGAAATATTTTTGTAGATTGCAAGGATTCTATCTTATCATTAGTAAATGGATTTAAAAAAACTAATTCGTCAATTTCATCGTCCCAAAAGCAAATTCTTAAAATAACATCTGAATTAGAAAGATATACGTCAATAGTATCGCCTTTAACTCTAAAGCACCCTCTTTTCAATTCTAAATCGGACCGTGAATATAAACTATTTACTAATTGATGTAAAAAATTATTTCTATTGATTTTATCTCCAACAGCAATTGAGATTGTATTATTATGAAAATTTAGAGGATTTCCAATTCCGTAAATACAAGAAATTGAAGCAACGACAATTACGTCTCTTCTACCTGACAGCAAAGAACTTGTGGCACTTAAACGCAATTTTTCAATTTCGTCATTAATTGCAAGATCTTTTTCTATATAAGTGTCAGTAATAGGCAAATATGCTTCGGGTTGATAATAATCGTAATAAGAGACATAATATTCAACAGCATTTTTCGGAAAAAATTCTTTAAATTCCTGATATAATTGAGCAGCCAAAGTTTTATTATGACTTAATACCAATAAAGGTTTATTGATATTTGCAACGACATTAGCAAGAGTAAATGTTTTTCCGCTTCCGGTAACACCATAAAGAGTCTGATTTTTATCACCTCGCAATATTCCATTTGTGAGTTGTTCAATTGCTTGTGGCTGGTCTCCTGTTGGCTTGTATTCAGATATTAATTCAAAATCCATTATTAGAATAATTGTTTAAAAGGAATTAGAGTAGTAGCAAAAATTTTATTTAAAAGTGGACGATTTTTCCATTTTTCATAAGAAAATTTTTCGCAATCGCTTTCAGTATTAACGAAATAATCATTTATTTGAGAAATAATATTTTTATTATCACCTAGTAAATTTATTTCATACATATAGAAAAAACTTCTATAATCAAAATTTGAAGAGCCTAGCATAAAAATTTCGTCGTCTACAAGAAATAATTTTGCATGTAAATTATTTACAGTATAATAATGAATATCGACACCCAGATTATAATATCTACCAAGATTTCTATCACGAATCATGTCGAATAGTTTTACATCGGAATGTTCAGGAATAATTACTTTCACTTTTACATTACGCTCCAAAGCAGACTTTATTGCTTTATTTATTTTTCTTCCTGGAAGGAAATACGGAGAGGCAATAATAATGCTCCGTTTGGCTTCATTTATCAAGTTAATGACTTTATTTTTTGTCGGCAGTTGATGAAGACCGGGCACGTCACAAATTATCTCAAAATGTCCTATTTTATATTTTCTTGCTAATGCTTTTTTATTTTTTTTGGTTTTTACTTTAAAATCTGCAATGTCAAAATTATCAAAAAATATTTTTCTAAATTTATTTGAAATTATATCATTGATTCTCAGACAATTTTCTCTCCAATTAATACAATAATCAGTAATATTTGATGAGCCTATATAGGTAATTTTGTTATCAATAATTAATAATTTTCTATGATTTCTCCGATGGTTTTTTTGAATAAAATCAAAAGAGAATACTATTTTTTTGAAAAATTTCACTTTACCGCCATAATTAATAAGCTGGCTAAAAAAATCATCTTTTAATTTTATACAACCAAAGGCATCAAGCAATAAATATACAGCAACACCTTCTTGTGCTTTTTTGCATAATTCAGTTAAAAATTTTTTTCCGATAGAATCATTTCCAAATTTAAAACTTTGCAACAGAATTTGTTTTTTTGCAGCTTTTATGTCATTGAGCATGCTGACAAACTGTTCTAGAACATCATCAAACAAATAATAATTAGTATTTTGTGTTAAAGCAGTTTTCATGACAGATTGAATTATTGTAGAACATTTGATTTTATCAATTTAACAACATTGGCATCAATTTCATACCTAATTATCCCGACTCCAGCCACCCAATAAACATTTATTTTTTTATTACTACCAGTGGCATCTGTGATTTTATTTACTAACACTTCATCATAATGAATTCCATTTACCTGAACATCACTAATAAAATTTCCGGAAAAAAATTTCATTTGATTATTTACATACGACAATGATAATAAAGATAGATCAATAAAATTTATATTGCCGTATTCAAATGTTGCTAGTTTTGTCGAAAAGTCATTGAGGGTTGTAGAATTATTATTAGTAGTATTTATATTAGCAGTAATATTTATGACAGTATCACTTGTTTTATGAACTAAGTGAAAATTATAATACTCATAATAATTTTGTTCGTCTTCAATATTTGAATTATTTTCAGATGATAATAATATAACAGTATCTATCAAATTTGAAGCAGAATCTTGATAAATCCAATATGAATTTTCTTTAAATACGCAAAAGTCTTTAAAATCAGGATGTACTTTATAATAAACATTTCTTTTACAAGAAAATGTAAAAATCGATAATGAAAGAAATAATATTAAATAAATATATCTATAAGAAGAAAAATTCATTATATAACAATTATTCTTTTTTATTTTTTATAACAGTTTTAGTAGAGTCAGTAATATAAATAGTTTTACCTCTATCTACTAAGCTTAGATGAATATATTTTTTAGGATTAGATTTAATATCTTCCACTAATAAATTCAAGCTATTAACGGTAGTTTCCAAATCAGTCAATAATTTTCTGTTATTTACCAAATCGCCTAATGTACCTTCGCCTCTATTAATTTTAGCAACAATTTGATCAATGTTATCAATAGCTAAATTAGCTTTATCTACGGTAGATTTAATTTCAAGAATTGCAAGAGTATCAGAAAATTGAGATAAATTTTTCATAATATTATCCAATTCTTTTTTATTATTTTTTAGAGTTCCGGTAATTTCATTGATATTAACAATAATACCTGAAACTCTGGGGGATTCAGCTTCAATCAAAGAATCAACATTATTAACAGCATTATCGAGGTGAGAAATAGTGCTTGTAAGTTTTGAAATACTGTTTATAAGATTTTCACGTGTAGTTTCATTAAAAACTTCGGAAATAATTTCCATCACATTTGACATTTCGAGCATCAAATCTTCTGCTTTACGTTTTACAGGCAACATTTGTATAGATACTTGGTCTTTTAGGCTTTGTTCAATACTTCCTTTTAGTTCTTCGCCATTTGAAATATATTCTCCTTTATCTTCTGCATATTCAATACTAATACCCTTACTTCCCAATAAATCTGTACTTTCAATTCTAGCAATCGTACCTTTTGGAAATTTATAATGTTTATTTACCTTAATTGTTACTTTTAATGCACAGTCTTTCTTTGGTAGCAACTCTATTTCGGAAACTTTACCAATTTTATAACCATTAATTATGACAGGATTAGAAACATTTAATCCATCGATTCTGTCATATAAAATATAATAAGAATTGTTATTAGAAAATAAAGGAAACCCTTTTAAATAATTAAAACCTACGAAGGCAACAAATAAAATTGCAAGACCAACAACTCCATAAATTATATAATATTTTTTACTTTTTGCCATATTTAAAAGTTATTAGATACAAATTTATAATTTTTTTTTTAATATTTTCTCAATAATAAGATAAAATGTTGAAAAACAATCTTAATTCAATAATTTTATTTTTGACAAATCATCAAAATTATTATCTTGACAATATTTTAAGATGCCATTATAAATATCAATTGTAACTGCGGGGTTAATGAAATTTGCTGTTCCTACCTGAATGGCTTTAGCTCCTGCAATAAGGAATTCTAAAGCATCTTCAGCACTTGCAATTCCACCTAATCCGCAAACAGGAATTTTCACAGCGTTAGCAACTTGCCAAACCATTCGTAGTGCAATTGGTTTTATTGCCTGACCAGACAAGCCTCCAGTTATTGTTGATAACTTAGCTTTACGCTTATTAACATCAATAGCCATTCCCAAAAAAGTATTTACAAGAGAAACACTATCTGCACCGGCAGCTTCAACAGATTTTGCTATAGATGCAATATCTGTAACATTTGGCGAAAGTTTTACCATTAAATGTTTTGAATAAACTTTTCGCACTGCAGTAACAACAGAATATGCCGATTCACATGAAACGCCAAAAGACATTCCGCCTTCTTTCACATTAGGACAACTGATATTTAGTTCTACAGCAGGAATTTTTTCTAATTCATTACACTTTTCAACGGATTTTACATAATCATCTACAGAAGAACCACTAACATTGATAATTACATTTGTATCAAAATCTTTTATTAAAGGATATATTTCATTGATGAAATAATCAATTCCTTTATTTTGTAATCCCACAGCATTTAGCATTCCCATGGACGTTTCTGCCATTCTGGGATAATCATTTCCTTTTCTTTCTAATAATGTAGTTCCCTTAACAATAAAGCCTCCTAATGCATTTAAATCCAAAAAATCGCTATACTCCAGTCCGTAACCAAATGTTCCTGACGCTGTTAGTATCGGATTTTTAAATTTTAATCCTTTTCCAAAATCTACTGATAAATCTACCATAATAATTCTTTAATATTAAAAACCGGTCCATCAACACAAACAGATTTTGTTCCTGTTACTTTTGTATTAACGCAACACAAACAAGCACCTATTCCACAAGCCATTAAATTTTCTAACGAAACTTCACATTCAATATTTTTTTCTTTTGCCATTCTTGCTACTGCTTTTAACATTGGTTCAGGGCCGCAAGAAATTATTTGATCGTAATCTAATTTACTGTTTTTAAATATTGAATGCTGCAGTACATTACCTTTCTCTCCACAGCTTCCATCTTCAGAAGTATAATATACATGTGCAATTTTCGAAAATTCTTCTTCCAATATAACTTGTGACTTATTTCTAAAACCAAATACACAATCCACTTCTATTCCGCATTCTTTTGCTTTCTTTCCGGCATAATACAAGGGAGCAATTCCGCATCCACCCCCTATCATTAGTACTTTTTTACAGTTATTTACAAATGTAAAGGAATTTCCAAGAGGCAAAATAATATTCAATTTTTGTAAATTATTCAAACCTGACAATATGGCAGTGCCTTTTCCGTTGATTTTCACAAGCAAAGAAATAGTGTTGTTTTTACAATCAAAATCAAAGATACTAATAGGCCTACGCAAGTAAACTGCATTTGTATTTTCGACCAAAACTTGACAAAATTGTCCCGGTAACATTTGCGGTAAAGGTTTATCGGAAAAAAGTCTTAAAATGAAATAATCTTCATTTAAAACTCTATTTTCGATAATGTTAAAAGAAAAAATATTTTTATGATTGTTCATGATTATTCTTATAAAGATTTAATAATTTCTTATATTTCCAATAAGTTGATTTTGCATTTATTTTACAGATAATCAGTCCATATCTCCCATCTAAAAAGCCCAAATTAAAAAAATAATTACGGACAAAGTTCCAAAATACATGCATAACAATTTTAGCTTTTGAAACTTTTTTCCCTTTCTCAAAAGCAGATTGAGCAGATAATGTCGAAAATTTATCTGATTGTGCAATATGCTGATTAATAGTGTAAAATGAATAATGTAATAAATTTCCGTTTAATTTAGTGCAAGTAAAATCAGCAGGAACGTACAAGGTTTCATGTACCTTATCTCCTATCCAGTATACAAACCGTCTATCGAAAATTCTAATTTTTGCATCCGGATACCAACCACAATGATAAATCCATTTTCCACAATAATTCATCAATCGGTTCATTTTAAATACTTTATTATCAATTGCTTGTGATTTGATTTTTAAGATTGATTCTTTTAATTCTGGAGAAACTGCTTCATCTGCATCAATAGAAAAAATTGTATCATAGCTAGCAAGATTATTAGCAAAATTTTTTGTTTTTACATAACCTTCCCAATTGTGTTTTACAAAACGCAGATCATAATTTTTACAAATATCCTCTGTCCTATCTGTAGAAAAGCTATCAACAACAATAATTTCATCTGCAAGACCTTGTAAAGAGTCCAAACAACGAGCTATATTTTTTTCTTCGTTATAAGTAATTATTACTGCTGATATATTTATCATTTCACAAAATTAATTTTTTAGGGTATTATTTCCAAAAATCGTAATAATTAAACCATTGTTTATTAAATTTTTTCAAAACATATTCTAGATTTCCGACAAAGGATTTTGCTATGATTTCTGTTTGCTCTTGTCTATTAATATTTGACGAATTACTGGGCGATTTTCTAACAGGTTCGCAATATACATAATATTCTCTAAAAGATTTTTTCATAGTAAAAATACTAATGACATTGGCATTTAATTGTAGAATTAAACGGAATGGACCTTGTGGAAAATCAGCTTTTTTATTTAAAAAATCCAGTTCTATTCGTTTTTCAGAACCAAAAATCCTGTCGCAGAGAATAGTTAAAATATTTCCATTAGCGAGACATTCTTTAATTTCGAAGAGATGAGACATATCCTCTTTTATAGAAATAGGATGAATTTGCATCATTTCGAAAGCTTTATATCTTTTTTCCTGATATACTTTTGATTCGCCGTCGAACACTAATGCGTTAATCTTCTTTTTTTCTTGATGTAAAGCAAAGGCCAATAATTCAAAATTTCCAGTATGAGCGCTAGCAATAACAAAACCTTCATCGCTATTTAATAGTTTTTCGAAATGTTCCTGACCAAAAATTTTGAATTTGAATTGTTTTACATTACCACTCAACATAGCAAATTTATCTAGTACAACTTTAGCAAAACAAACATAATTGAAATAAGCAGAAAAATATGCTTTGAAAGTAGATTGTTTAAAATGGACTTTAAAATATCTAACAGAGATAAGAAAGTGTTTTCTGTCAAAAAACACATAAAAGAAAATTACAAAATAAATAATCGGATACAAGATAACAACAGGAAAATATTTTAAAGTAGAAAATAAAAATTTCTGTCCGAAATTTCCGCCACCTGTTTGTCCTTTCCAGTCTTTATTACTCATAAATTAAAACTATTTTTTAGGGCTTAAAGAAATGAGAGGGATAATCATTTCCTCCATAGAAACGCCTCCGTGTTGAAAAGAATTTTTATAATAATTTGCATAATAATTATAATTGTTAGGATAGACAAAAAAGTCGTTATTACAAGCAAAAGCGTAAGTAGAAGTCATATTAATTTTAGGTAAATGTATTTCTTCGGGTTTTAAAATTTCAAAAACCTCCTTAGGATTATAACTTAAACTTCTGCCTTGTTTATAACGCAAATTTGTAGAAGTATTTTTATCGCCAATAATTTTTATAGGATTTTGTATTTTAATACTTCCGTGGTCTGTTGTAACAAATAGCTTTACATCATAATTTGAAATATATTTAATGATATCATAAATATAAGAATGTTCGAACCAAGAGCGAGTTATAGCACGATAGCTACTCATAGAGCTTGCCAATTCTTTCACGGTACGTTGTTCTGTACTTGCATGAGAGAGCGCATCCATAAAATTTACAACGATAACCACAAATTGATTATTCATCATCGAATGCAAATTATCTATTACTTTTTTGGAATACGACAAGTCGATAATCTTTTCAAAAGAGAGATTCCCTGGAACGTTATGTCTTCGCATCATATTTAAGAGCATTTCTTCCTCATAAGAATTTTTACCACCTTCTTCGTCATCATTTTTCCATAATTCAGGATAAAGATTACTAATTTCATAAGGTAACAAACCCGAGAAAAGCGAATTCCTTGAATATTGAGTTGCTGTAGGAAGAATTGAATAGTATAAGTTTTCCTTTTCTACAGTATAATTATTTGCAAATAGAGGCTCGATAGCTTTCCATTGATCGAAACGCAAATTATCTAAAAGTAATAAAACAGCTTTTTGATTATTTTTAATGACTGGAAAAACAGTTTGAGGGAGAACAGATTGCGACATCAATGGAATGTTAGTATTTTTATTATTAAACCAAGACTGATAATTTTTCTTAATATACTTAACAAAATTTATATTAGCTTCTTTTTGTTGCATCTCCAATACATCGTCCATTGCAGAATCCTCCGACTCTGACAACTCCATTTCCCAATAAGTAAGTTTTTTATAAATTTCGATCCAATCGTTATAATTACAACTTTCACTAATTTCAATACCTAATCGAGCAAATTCCAATTGATAAGAAGAGGTTACTTTCTGAGTTATCAGTCGTTGTTTTTCCAATATTTTTTTCAGTACCAATAAAAGCTGATTTGGATTTACAGGTTTTATCAAGAAATCGGCAATTTTAGCACCGATAGCGTCTTCCATAATATTTTCCTCTTCGCTTTTTGTAATCATTACAACAGGAATATTTGGAAATTTAATTTTAATTTTTTCCAAAATTTCCAAACCCGTCATACCGGACATCATTTCATCGAGAAAAATAATATCTACAACATTATTTTCAACCATTTCGAGTGCATCGCTACCATTGGTAGCAGTAAGAACTTTGTAGCCTTTACTTTCAAGGTAAATGATATACGATTTGAGCATATCTATCTCATCATCAACCCATAATATTTTTATTCTTGTCATTTGCTTTAATGTTATAAATTTATACCGAAGAAGTTATCAGAAATTTTTCAATTTACAGATAATTATTTTAAGGAATTTCCCAGAAATATGAAAAGTTTGTTCCTTTTGGAACTTCTTTAATTTCTTCGGTAGCTTTAAAAACAAATCCTGATTCTTGAACAATTTTCATTATTAAGTCATCAGTTTTAAAATTGTAAAGAAAAATAGAATCTCCTACAATAGTTTTAATTAATATATTATTTACATAAAACCTATATGGATTTGCAGAAGTATTATTTATAATTAGCAAACCATTTGTATAATCATCTCCTCTTTCATTTTCTATCTTATAAGGTCCGGTTATCTTTGACATAATATTAAATTAATTTATTATTTATTAATAATTTTCTTGATAAAATTTCAGATATTTAGAAACGTTTTTATTAGATTGTAATTTTGTAAAATTATCTACAGAAATTACAAAAATTTCATATTTAGTATTAGCTAGTAAATCGAAAACATCTCTACTTGAAGCTATCATTTTGGAATAATTTACAGCTTGTCTCATATTTTTAAAAGAGCGAACTGTAACCAAGTCATAATTAGTATTTATTGGATAATTAACAACATTGAATGTTCTCATGCTAAAATTGAAAACATTATAAGCTCGTACCTGGAAACTCAAAAGTTTCATATCAACAGAATCAGATTTTACATAAATCACGTAATAATGTTCTGAATCTGGATTTACAGAATACAAAGAAGCGTCTTCATTAGCAAATTTATTAGTATCTTTTACAGAAAGATTATTATTTTTGATATTAGCTTCAGGACGGGTTTTTAGTTCTTCAATAAGAGCTTGTACATCAGTAGTACCAAAGTATTGTAATAAATTCTGTGCGACAGTAGACAATTCGTCTTTACTATATTTTTGAATAAAGCTTACCAAAGCTGTTTTAAAAGCAGTAGTATCAGCGTTTTTACCAGTACATAGCGTTTTGAAGAAATCGAAGTTTGGAGCAAGACGATGTTTTTCGTCATTTTCTGCAAAAAAAGTATTGATATTTCTTAAAGTTGCATTACAATCTCCAGACATATAACTATCGTATGTATCAATATATAATTGATTTTCAGCAATTTCTTTTTCTTTAACTTCTTGAATATAATTTGGATTTTGCAGTAACATAGCATAATTTGATTTTGGATAATTATCAATAATCAAATTTTTGTAACGTTCCATTTCTGCAGTATTGTTAATAAGTTTATTTAAAATATACAAATAGTAATAAGAATTTAGCAAATAAATATTTTGAGGATATCGTTTATTAAGATCTTCGTAAGAGCCAATTGCTTTTGGATAATCGACAAATAAATCTTTATATATTTCTCCGATATTATAAAGAGCATCCCTTATTCTTTCGTTAGAAGCAGTTAATGCACTATCTGTTAATGGAATATTTTGTAAATAATATTCACGTGATTTTACATTTGAAAATTGAGGCGTATTTTTTGAACTATCAGTATTTAAAGTATCCTCTACTTCATCGATAAATTCAGCCATAACAATTTTATTTTTTCTACGCCAATTGTCTTCATTTTTTCTATTTCCCCATTTTTTAGTAAATTCATTTCTACCAAAACTAATTTGAGATTGGTCATAGAAATACCATTTTCCTGTAGTGCTTGCGCTGACATTTGAATTTGTTCCGCGTCTTTGGTCAAACAACATAGAATTTTGATTATCCAAAGCTTCTTGCTCTCTTTGTAATCTTTCAGCTTCAACAATATCGGCAATAATCTTATCAATAATTTTATTTCTGTCGTTAGTAGACATTGATGCCAATTTTTGAACGCTATCTTCAAATTCAACAATTGAAGTATTCTCAACAAGTTGATTTAGATTCAAAGAATTTTGCCTTATTTGGCTATAATTATCATAAGTTACAGGAAGATACATAATTGTAGAATCGTAGTATAATTGAGCATTTTTATAGTCTAACCTTGTATAATAAATTTCACCAAGATTTAAGCAAGAAACTGCTTTCTGAAAATCATTAGAAACACTGTTTTCTGACGATAATTTATAATTTGTGATAGCATTGTCGATATTGCCTGTACTTTTATCAATTTCTGCAATAGCGTAATAAATTCTATCTTTATACTCAATATTTTTATCGTCTTTAAGCATTTTATTAAGCTTTTTCCGAATATCTTTTGTATTCTTTCCTTTATTTGCATAACATTTTGCAGTATTGATATTTGCATTAAAAACCATGCTGTAATCGTTATTCCTTTTCATTGACAAGCGATACATTTCAATAGCTTTATCATCGTTGCCAATTTTTTCATAAATTTGAGCAAGAATAAAATAATATCTTAATTTCCCATCTTTTCTTTTAGAATATTTTACTGCTTCTAGTAATTTAGGAATAGCTTCATCGTACTGTTTTTGTTTAATAAAATAATCTGCATAAACAGCATTAAATTTTCCGGTCATTTTTTCAGGAAAATCTTTTTGAGCTTCAACAAAATCAAGTTTTTCTTTTGCTGCAGAGAAAGATCTTTGTTCCAACAAATTACGAATAAGCCAATAATAAGCATCAAATTTTGTCTTTTCATTAGGAAATTGACGAATCACATACTCGAAATTATAACGGGCGTCCAGGTATTCTTTTTTAATGAAATAAGCTTTACCCATAAGTAAATACGAATCGTCAATCCATCTGTTATATTCATTTCTTTTATTAAATTCTTTAGCTTTCTTCGAATTTCCTTTTTTCATCTTAGCAGGACGAGAAGTGATAGAATGGATTTTGATTCCTTTTGAAGATTTTGTTATGGCTTTATCCATATCACCCGAAGCAGATGAAGAATTTTCGTCTTTTGTATCGTAATATATAGGGAGTATTTCGTTATAATTATCAACATTTTGAGCTTTCATACGATTTAGGGCACGTTTGTAAGCTTCATTTCCATTAAAATAAATGTTATATTTTAAAGTTGTATTATGATAAAAACGAGACATTGCTGTATTTTTTTTTGTAGAACAAGCAGATGTAACGATTATGGAAATCGCAAAAACAAATATCGTAATCAGTATCTTTCCTCTTTTCAACTTATTTTTTTTAATAACAACAAAATAAACTACAAATTTAGTATTTTAATAAAAATTTTAAAAAAAATTAATTGCTGTGAAAAAAGTTTTTGAAAGGAGAAAAATAAATGCTACTTTTGCCTGACAAAAAAATCGGCTCATAGCTCAGTAGGCAGAGCACGTGACTCTTAATCTCGGGGTCGAGGGTTCGAATCCCTCTGAGCCGACAAATTTGTTTTTATTTTCTAAATCTCAGATATATTCCCAAAGGTAAAATTTTTTGATAATCATCTTTCAAATAAGTTTCTCCACATTCAAAAATATTTTTATCAAAATACTGAGCCAGCAGATTATAAATCAAGTAAGGAGAGAAACCCAAAGAATAAACATTTATCACAAAAAAAGAATTTGTTTCTGTTAATAATTTTGAAATCAAAAACAATAATTCGTCAATATTTTTTTCAAGAATCCATTTCTCGCCATCGGGACCTCTCCCAAAAGCTGGTGGGTCAAGAATAATTCCGTTGTATTTAGCATTTCTTTTTACCTCTCTTTTTACGAATTTTAGAGCATCATCGATTATCCAAGAAATATTATCTAGTGAATTTATTTTCATGTTGTCATTAGCTCTGTTAACAACTTGTTTTACAGAATCAACGTGAACAACTTTTGCACCTGCTTTTGCAGCAGCAACAGAAGCACAGCCAGTATAGGCAAACAAATTCAAAACTTTTGTACTACTGCTATTGATATTAGAAACACTGTCATAAATAAAATTCCAATTGTCAGCTTGTTCTGGAAAAACGCCAATATGTTTAAAAGAGTTGAATCCTAAATTAATATTAAAGTTTAATTTAGGATAATTAAGAATCCAATGTTCGGGCATAGATTTTTTTTTCTTCCAAAAGCCTTTTTCACCATTTGAGTTTTTTGTATCGAGAATAAATTTAGCGTCAGCCAAATTATCCCATTCATTATCGGATAATGATTTTTTCCACATCGCTTGTGGTTCGGGACGACAAAGAATAAAATCGCCAAACTGTTCCAATTTTTCAAAATCGCCACAATCAATAAGTCGATAACCTGTATCCCAATTAGAATTTATATTAATCATTATAATAAATCATTTTTGTACAAAAGTAAAATAAAATCGAAAGTAAATCAAAAAAATCAGAAAAATATTGTAATTTTGTAAAAAAAGCGAATGACAACAGATAATAAAGATGAATTAATAAATGCTATAGATCAAAGAGAATGGACAGAAATAAAATCTAACGATTCGTGGAGCATATTTAAAATTATGGGCGAATTTGTTGCAGGATTTGAAACATTATCTCAGATTGGTCCTTGTGTATCAATATTTGGTTCGGCAAGAACAAAAACCGACAATAAATACTATTCGTTAGCAACAAGAACAGCTTACCTACTAACTCAAAAAGGGTTCGGAATAATAACTGGTGGCGGTCCTGGCATTATGGAAGCAGGCAATAAAGGAGCTTCTATAGGTTCAGGGAAATCTGTTGGTTGCAACATAAAATTAGAATTTGAGCAACATGCAAATTTATATATTGACCCCGAAAATAGTATAAATTTCGATTACTTTTTTGTTCGTAAAGTAATGTTTATGAAATATTCACAAGGATTTGTAGTATTTCCGGGCGGTTTTGGAACACTTGACGAACTTTTTGAAGCCATAACGCTCATACAAACCAAAAAATCAAAACGTTTTCCAATAGTACTTGTAGGCTCGGAATATTGGCAGGGACTTTTTGAATGGATAAAAAATGTAATGCTTGAAAAAGAACACAATATTGCAGAAAAAGACTTGGAACTGTTCAGAATTGTAGATTCGCCGGAAGAAGTTGCCGACATTATCGATGACTATTACCAATCGGCAATGTTAAATCCAAATTTCTAATTTTTTAATGAAAGAATTTCTCAATCATAAAATATTTAATGTAATATCCGAATTATCAGAAAAAAAAGATATTAAATCTTTTGTTATTGGTGGATATGTGCGTGATAAACTTTTGGGTAGAGAATGCAATAAAGATATTGACATAGTTATTGAACGCAACGGAACTGAGTTTGCAAAAGAATTAGCCAAACAGTTACATGTAAAAAACATCTCTGTTTACAAAACTTTTGGTACCGCTATGTTTGAATATGACGGAATTAATTTCGAATTTGTTAGTGCAAGAAAAGAATCCTATAATGACAAAAATTCAAGAAATCCAATAGTTTCAGAAGGAAATATTAAAGAAGACCAATTAAGACGGGATTTTAGCATTAATGCAATGGCAATAAGTCTTAACAAAGATAATTATGGCGAACTTATTGATCCTTTCAACGGAATTGAAGATTTAAAAAACAAAATTATTAAAACACCAACCGACCCAAGCATAACATTTTCAGATGATCCATTACGAATGTTACGTGCAATAAGGTTTGCATCAACGCTAAATTTCCATATCGAAGAAAAATGTTTTGAAGCAATAACTGCTAATAGTGAAAGGATTAAAATTATTACAGCAGAACGCATTCATACAGAATTAAACAAAATTATCCTATCCGAAAAACCTTCAATAGGATTCCTTCTATTAAACAAAACAGGATTACTTAAAATCATTTTACCTGAATTAGTTTCACTACAAGGAGTAGATACAATAAACAATAAAGCACATAAAGATAATTTTTACCATTCCTTAAAAGTTTTGGATAATATTTCCGAAAAAAGCGACAATTTATGGCTTCGTTGGACTGCATTATTACACGACATAGGAAAGTCAAAAACAAAAAAATATATTGAAGGAACAGGCTGGACATTCTATGCTCACAATTATATTGGCTCGAAAATGATTCCGAAAATTTTTGAACGATTAAAACTACCCTTGAATGAAAAATTAAAATATGTTCAAAAATTAGTAGAACTTCACATGCGACCTATTGCATTAGTAGAAGAAATCGTTACAGACTCGGCAATACGAAGATTAATTGTTGATGCCGGCGAAGACATTGATGACTTAATGACACTTTGTAAAGCCGATATCACCTCGAAAAATAATTTGAAAGTAAGTCAATACCTCGAAAACTTCGAAATTGTAAATAGAAAAATTATTGAAGTAGAAGAAAGCGACCATTTACGTAATTTTCAACCTCCTATCGATGGAATAGAAATAATGAATTATTATAACATTCCACCATCAAAAGAAGTAGGAACATTAAAACAAGCTATTAAAGATGCAATATTGGACGGAATAATCAAAAACGACTATCAAGAAGCATTCGATTATATGATTAAAACGGCTGAAAAATTAAATATTTTAAAAAAATAATATGAAACAATTCAAAGATTTTATCAATAATATTTCAGGATTGAGATATTTTTTTGAAACACTTAATATAAAATCATCTTATGCCAAAAAAGTATTGATGAACCAAGAACTTTTTACAGATGATAAGCTTTTAACACAAGAACTCGAAAATGTTAATAGCATAAATTCTTTCATTAATAAAATTACAGCTCAAGAATTAAGAAAAATCAAAAGACATTTATGTGAAATCCGTGATATTAATTTAACCATAAAAAATCTAAAATCGGGGAATACATTAGACGATATCGAACTTTTTGAAATAAAACATTTCACATTGGCTTCTCAAAATATCTATGAAATATTTGTCAAAAATAACTTCCCATTTATCAATGAAATTCACGATTTAAAAATAATATTAAACCTTCTCGACCCTGAAAACACAAGAATATCCAGCTTTTATATATATTCTCGTTACGACAACGAATTATTAAATTTAAGAAATATTGAGGTATTTGAAAAAGACGCAAAAAAACGTGAAGATATTCGTGTAAAAATTATTGAAATTGAAGATGTTATAAGAAAAAAATTATCTGCAGAAATAATGTCATTTACAGATAAAATTTACAAGAATTTACATTTTTTGGCCTATATCGACATACTGATTGCAAAAGCAGAATTATTTACAAAATTCAATCTTGTTATGCCGAAAATAAGTAAAGATATCACAGAATTAGATAATTTCTGGAATCCTGAAGTAGAAAGCATTTTATCGGGAAATGGGAAAAAATTTCAAAAAGTAAATTTAAAAATTAACAATTCACCGATAATAATTACTGGAGCTAATATGTCAGGTAAAACATTGATATTAAAAACAATAGCACAAATTCAATACTTGTTTCAATTTGGATTTTTTGTACCAGCCGAGAAAGCTAGATTACAGATATTTGAAGAGATTTTTTTATGTGTTGGTGACGAACAATCAGAATTAAGCGGATTGTCATCATTTGCCGGAGAAATGCAAAATATCGATGAGATAATTAAGAGTGTAAAAGCAAAGAAAAAAACATTAGCACTTGTAGATGAGTTAGCACGAACAACAAATCCAAAAGAAGGAATTGCGATAATTAAATCATTTTGCAGCTTAATGAAAAAATACTCTGTCCCATCGTTAATTACAACTCATTATAACATTGAAATTGATAAAATCGAGCAATTAAGAGTAAAAGGATTAAAAATTAATTCTAATGAGAAAGTTACAATAGAAAATATTGGCGATTATATGGATTATAGCTTGGAAAAGACAGACAACAAGAGCAACAATCATAACGATGCATTAAAAATTGCAGAAATATTGAATATTGATTCTGAGTTAATCAATACAGCAAAAGAAATGATATAAGAACAATCCGAAATTACGTATAACTTAACAGACCCATTCTTTTTTTATATAACAATAATGTTATTTCAGATATTAATCTGCAAAATAGATTAAAAAAAAATAAAAA
Source organism: uncultured Bacteroidales bacterium (assembly GCA_964493875.1). Classification (GTDB taxonomy): domain Bacteria; phylum Bacteroidota; class Bacteroidia; order Bacteroidales; family ML635J-15; genus Bact-19. Next base: position 34,144 of record CAZBPT010000010.1, read on the forward strand.
ATACTTGATTTTTCTTAAATATTCAGATTTATTGAATATAAATTCTGAATTTATTCAATATTATTTTCAAAGATTTCAAAACTATTGTCAGAATAGAAAAAAACAATTTTTGTAATTTCCTTTTTAACTTTCTCTTTTTTGTTGGGAATATAATTTAATTTACTATCAATAGGAGGCTCATTCAAAAGTTTAATTTCAGATTTATCCTCTGGAATAGCTTTAATTTCCTTATAATTATCTTCGGTATTTAAATCGTCAAAAAGAGAAGGCTCAGAAGCCGTATTATTTGATTTTACAGACGAATTTACATGAATAGGTTCAACACCATTAAGCAACCAAGAACGGCTATAACGAGGAAATGCAGACAATATTTTATCAATATTTTCAATTTTTGGTTTTTGTCTGCCTGAAAGCCATTGAGAAACACTTCCCGGAGAAACATTTATTTTTGCAGCAAAATCTCCATTTTTAATATTTAAGTCTGAAATAATAAATTTTATCCGTTCTTTCATGATAATTAATTTTTACAAATTTTACATACAAAATTACAATAAATAATTTACAAAATCAAATAAATTTTTACATAAATAAATATTTACAAATTACAAACCTGTAAAGAATAAATGTAAATTAATATTTACGTAAATGTAAATTACAAAAATATTGCAAATATGATTCATTTTATAGTAAAATCGAATTAAAGTAAAAAACATAATTTTAATTAATAACATACTGATAATAAAGTTATTAAACTGTAAAAAAAGTATAAAAAACCAATGATTTTACAGGTTTTTTTACATAAATTAACAGAATTACTATAAAATACGCAAAAGTGCATAAAGTAATTATTTAGTTTTATCAAATTAAAATACTGGGAATAAGTATATTATATAAATTTTGCATTGATTATTAAAGTCTTTTTAATTTAAGTAAATATTTGTAATATTATTGCAAAATCAAGGATAATATTTGTAAACCATTTGTAAATATTGTTAAAATAAATGACTGTTGTTTGTAAATATGCTGTAAAGAACAAATAAACATGTAAATTATTTTTGTAAATATGATGTATTTAGACCAGAGAAAAAAAATTGCCTCTCTCCTCTCCGATTATGATCAAAAAAAAAAATCTTTAATTAAAAAATTATAAAAAAATGGCATTAGAAATATTTTTTGCTTAAGATTTATAAAAATCAGCAAAAAAAACAATAATTGCTTAAAATCGCATAAAAAAATCAAAGACGGTATAAATGTTGAATAAACGATTTTAAGTGATTTTAGAAAAATTAAAAAATTATCCAATAATTGGAGTTATTAACGTATAAATGTTAAGTATTTTTTTTCTCGAAAGAAAAATTATAGAAAATATTGTATTAAATTTGAAAGTTTTATTATAAAAAATACTATTATGAAAAAGATAAGCTCAAGCATTATAATAACAATATTAATTAGTTTAATGATAGGCAACGCCTATTCACAATCAAGTCCAAAAAGTTCACAAGGCTATTCCCTATCCATACAAAAAATATTCCCCACAAAAGGAAAAAGCGAAGTAATTGCTCAAAATCAAAAAACATTAGCAAACATTGACAAATTAATTGCAACAGAAAGAACAAAAAGAAAAAACGACAATTGGTTATTGACAGTAACTGGTCCCGGAAATTATAAATCAACTCCTGTAATTCAAAATATTGCTTACATCGTAACAAAGAACGATAAAATAACTTATATCAAAAGCGAAGAAGAAGTTAAAACAATAAAACTTAAGAATTACCCATCAATTACAAACATAATAATATCAGAATGTAGCGTTTATGGAACAATTAAAAGTTCTGACACTATTAATTATAATTTAAACTTTAAATATTATGAAAATAATGATAGTTTAAAAATTACCGAAAAAGAAAATCCAAAATTCTCTTCAGAATATTACAGCAATTTAGATATTATGAACAAAGATATATCTGAATATAAAAATTTAATCAACGATAATACAAAAAACAGATTACTCAGAGCATATCAAAACAACAAACAAATATTTGCTTTTTCAAACTATGAAGATTATTTAAAGACATTAGAAAACAAGAAAAAGAACGAATTAGAAATTATTGCACAAAAGAATAAAAAGATAGAAGAAGAAAGAATTAAAAAACAAATTGATGATGAAAACAACGCTTTCTTCGACAAATTAGATTTATTAGAATGTTCAAAATTTAACAAATTTCAACAATCTGTTCAAAGCCTGATGAATGATAAATCTATAAAAAATTTGAAAAAGGTAAAACAAATTTATATCAATTCTAACAAGTCAGAAAGACAAGAATTAGATAAAATTGTTGATAATCTATTGTCAAAAGACAGTAAAAAAAATGACAAATAGCATCATTAATACTTATATATTTCGTCCTGCAGAAGAGACTGATATTGAAAGTATTATGCAAATAATATATGAAGCACAAATCAATTTAAGAGAATTAAAAGTAGATCAATGGCAAGATGGTTATCCCAATTTAGTAATCATAAAAAATGACATTGAGAATAAAACTGCTTATGTATTAGAACAAAACAACAGAGTATATGCATATTCCGCAATAATATTCAACAAAGAAAAAACATACGAGAAAATATATTCCGGCAAATGGTTAAGCAACGGTGAATTTGTTGTAGCACATAGGTTAGCTGTAGCAAACAATAAACTAAAATCAGGACTTGCCACTATCCTACTTCAACATATAGAAAATTTAGCGAAGTCAAATAACATATTTTCATTTAAAGTTGATACTCACGAGGATAACCTTCCGATGAATAATTTATTAAAGAAAAATGGGTTTAAATACTGTGGGATTATCTATCTTGAAAATGGCAAAAAGAGATTGGCATACGAAAAAATCATAAAAAATAAATAAATAGATTATTGAATTATTCTTTCATTTTATCTAAATAAAGAAAGATTGATTAAAATTCTTCATCAACATTTTCTTCATTACCTATTTTCTTTTCTTTAGTGATGTTAAAATCGTTTAATTTATAAGTAATAGAAATATTAAATGTAGGGCTAAAACGCTTATTTTCTGACATTGAATATAATCTGTCGGAATAAGTTTCATTTTTCCAAACGCCTGTTTTAAATACATCTCTTAAGCTAACACTTACAGAAAGAGTTTTATCAAGAAAATCTTGTCTGATACCTAAATTGGACATAAATCCGCCATAACGTTTACCTTGAGCAGTAATTGATGGAGCACGGTAATTAGCACCAAACTGTATCATTGTGCCAATCTTTGAAATTCTAAACGTATTGTTAACTCTTATATTCCAATTTACAGATGCTTGATCATTGTATTCCTCAGATAATATTTTATAGTAAAAAACATCTCCTGTAGCTGTAATATTCCACCATTTAAAAATATTAAAATTAGCCATTATTTCTGTTCCAAATGAAAAATCTTCACCAATATTTTCCCACTTGCTAATATAAATACTATCATAAGTAATATTGTTTTCGTCAGTATATATGCTAGTAATTCTGTCGCTTTTATTTTTTGTATTACGAGCAAATAATTCAACAGAAATAAAATTTGTATTTATTTTCTTTTGAAAATTTATTTCAAATGAATTTGTATATTCGGGTTCTAGAAAAGGATTTCCCTGATTAAAATTATTTGGATCACGAATTTCAATAAAAGGGTCTAAGAAATGACTTCTCGGTCGGCGTAAACGACGAGAATAACTTGTCATAATTTGCATATCTTTCGGTAATTGATATGACAAATGAACAGAAGGAAAAATATCAATATCGGTATAAGGCCATTTTTTGCCAGATTCCTTTTGAAAAAAACTTCTATCGGTTAATTCGCCACGAACGCCCAATTGATAGCCAAATTTGCCTCTAATATCAGAAAACAAGGCATATAACGATTGAATGTCGTTTGTAAAGCGATATGGATTGTTTTTTGTGGTATCATTTGTCCAAGAATCACCAATTAATGTTTGATAATTATAGTCGTTGTCATGAATTGAATATCTCATCTCCCATCCTGTTTCAAATTTTGCTTCTTTAAATAATGGAAGGACATAGTCAATTTTTGCAGTATAAATTCTACCAGTATAATCGGTTGTAGTTTGATTTGCAGTTTTGTCGGAGTTTAATTTATTAAATTCACTATCAGTCATATACTGATAATAATTATTGTATTCTGTGTCAAAATCGGAAGAAAAATTAAAAAATGCCTGTAATTCATGTCCGGGTTTTTTAAATTTTTTGTAATAATTTATTTCGCCACTATAATAACCTCCTTTTAAATCAAATGCTGTTTCGGTAGAATAAAAAATATCATTAAAAAGAGAATCTCCAAATACACTATTATAATATTCTGTAAATTGCTCCGAAGCATTAGCTCTACTATATCTGTTATATTTTCCAGAAATTGTAATAACATCATTATCTGTTATATAATAGTCGAATCCGGCTCTGAAATTTGCCGAATAATTTTCTCTTTTGTTATCGCCGTTTGTGTTTAAGAAAAGCGTATCATTGTCCAAGAAAGTTTTACGTATATTTGTTCCAGTTCCTCTTCTATTTCTTTTATTGAATTGAGCTCCTACAAAAAAATTAAATTTTTCCAATCGCATATTTATAAGTCCATCAACACCAAAAGAATTAAAAGAGCCATAATTAGCTGAAAATTGGCCATTTAAACCCTTTCTCTTATCTTTTTTCATTATAACATTGATAATGCCGGCAACTCCGTCTGCAGCATATTTTGCAGAAGGATTTGTAATTATTTCAATATTGTCGATACTACTTGCATCTATTTGTTGAAGAGCATCGCTGCCGGTTAAAGCACTTGGACGACCATCAATCAAAACCAAAAAGCTTTCTGAACCTCGCAGTGACACATTACCATCAATGTCGGTAGAAATTGACGGTTGATTTTCTAAGACTTCAACAGCAGATGCTCCCGCTGAAAGAATATCTTGATTTACACGAATTATTTTTCTGTCAAGTTTGTACTCAACATCATTAACTTGTTCAACAATAGAAACTTCTTGAAGAACATTCACATTTTGTGCAACTTTAATACTGTTCAAATTAACAGCAGTATTTTCAGAATTTATGACAATATCATTTATAGTTGTTAATTCATATCCTAGGCTGATGATTTCAATGAAGTAATTACCCTCTTTTATATTTGAAAGTTTAAAAAAACCTTTTTCATCACTTATTGTTCCATCAACAATAGTACTATCTTGCAATTTTTTTAGAGTGATATTAGAATATTCTAATGGAGTTTTTGTTTCTGCATCAATAAGTTTTCCAGAAATTGAATTTTGAGCAAGCAAACAGGAAGAGAAAAACAAGCAGATTAATGCATATATTATTTTTTTCATTATCATTTTATAATTGACAATACAAAGGTAAAAAAGTTTAATTCTCATATAAATTATTTTTCTGTAATGATTATTTCGACTCTCCTATTTTTTTCACGACCTTCTTCGGTAGTATTATCAGCAACAGGGGAAGTTGTTCCAAATCCTTTGAATTTCATTCTATTAGCAAGAATTCCTTTATCCAATAAATATTTATAAACTGTTTCAGCTCTTTGTAATGATAATTTTTTATTGTATCTTTCAGAACCTATATTATCTGTATGACCACAAATATCAATTTTAATATTTTTATTGCTTTCCAAAATATCATACAACTTATCTAATTCAAAGTTTGAAACGGCTAGTAATTCATAGGAATTAAATTCAAAGAAAATTCTATTTAGTAAAAATTTATCTCCAATATTTGAATTTGATAATTTTTCTTCATCAATTTCTGATTTTTTCAAAAACAATACATTTATATTAGCATCAGATGAATTTCCGTCATGGTTATTATTTGAATTATTATCAGCAATACTATTGTTATTATTATTTATGCCGGAATTATTTGAATTATTGTAATTATCTGTATTCCCTGAATTATTGGAATTATCAGTGTTATTTGAATTACCTGTATTGTTCGAATTGTTGGAATTTCCTG
>CAZBPT010000010.1:40274-51085 GCA_964493875.1 uncultured Bacteroidales bacterium
ATTTCCTGTATTGTTCGAATTATCTGAATTATCAGCAATAAGCGATTCGTTGTTGTACAAATTATAACCTAAGTCTTTATTAAACGAACTGTCAAAGGGGTCATAGCTCAAGGCTAAATCGTTCAAGCAACCGCATTCGCTACTATAATCAATTTCGTACATTTTTACATCATCAATTAAATAATAAGCATAAATTAGATTAGAATCTAAATTTGGTCGATCATTATATTTATAAGCGGTTTGTTCATTATTGAAAAAATTTCCTATAGTAAAATAATTTTCTTCGCCGTCAGCTCTATAAGTCGCACAAAATTCAACCCAGTCAGTATTTTCCATCATATTATTTGGGTTATTAAGTACTTGTGGGCGCTGAAGAATTAAATTACCAAGAAAAGCATTCACGGGTTTCTTAGTAATAGCAACGCCTAGACCATTACAAGAAAAAAGTGTTCTTTGAGCGTTTGCATATAAGAATTTAACGCAATATAGTTTGTTTCTTTTCAGTGGAGCAGATAATTTAGTTTGAAGATATTCCCGAGAAAGAATATCATAAGTTTTATTGTTTTTAAAAAACTGTTCCCAAAGCACAATTCCTGCATAAGCGTTACCATCGGCTGCCAATAGATGTCCAGTAAAATTATTAGGAACAGAAGCATCTAAATCGCTACATATGTGAAAAACATCGGGAGTACAATTATTTGGATTCAGCCATTCGGGAAAAGGTTTTTTAATAACATCAACAACAAAAGAATGAGGACAAACCCATATCTGTTCAAAACTTGGATTGTTTATTAAATTTTGAGAAAAAGCAGTAAAAAAAATAATCTTACAGCAAAAACAAGCAATAATTTTTTTTGCAATCATAATAAAAAATTATAAACCTTTACGTAGGAAAACGATTTTGACAGTAAGAAGTAGGATTTTCAAATCAAGGCCTAAAGAGCGATTTTCCAAATAAAGAATATCGTAGCGTAGTCTTTTTACCATTTCGTTAACATTTGAGGCATATCCGTATTTTACTTGTCCCCAGCTTGTAATTCCTGGTTTTACTGATTGGTTATAGATTACATATGGAGCAATCTTTTCGATTTTTTCGATATAAAATTGTCTTTCCGGTCGTGGTCCCACAAGGCTCATATCGCCACGTAAGACGTTAAAAAATTGAGGAGTTTCATCAAGACGGACTTTTCTCAAGAATTTACCTACTTTTGTAATACGAGAATCATTTTTAGAACTAAGTGCAGGGCCGTTAGATTCAGAATTTACATACATAGTTCTAAACTTAATGATATTAAATTTTTTACCGTGCTTACCTATTCTTTCTTGTTTAAAAAATATAGGACCTTTGGAATCTGATTTTACTAGAATAGCCAAGAATAAATATAATGGCGACAAGAGAATAACTGCAAATAAACTAGCGGTAAAATCGAAAATAACTTTCACATATTGTTGCCACACAGGCATTATGTTTTTATTTATTTTCAACAGCGGTATTCCTAAGATTGTAGTTGTTCTTACTTTTCCCAAAATAATATCATAAATATCTGGAATAATATTAAGTCCTACATTTGTACCTTGCAATTTATATAGAATTGTTCTAATTTTTGCATGATCCTTTGATTCAACTGCAATAATAACATCTTCAATTTTATATTCATTAATAATATCCAAAATACTATCAAATTTTCCAAGTAGTGGAATATAATTTGAAAGATATTGATTTTCACTTTTATAAAAAGAGACATAGCCAACGATATTAATTCCGTAATTCACTTTTTGTTTTTGTAAATCCAAGTAATATAATTCTGCATTTTTACTATCGCCGATTATTAAAGTATTAAATTTAATGATATTTTTTCTGATTTTTTTAGAAGTAATATTAGTAATTATCATTCTGGGGATAAGAGTAATGATAAAGAATAAAAAAAACAATACGGCGTATAATAAATAATATTGTTTGTAATCACTTACATAATCGTCGAGAACTGTAGCGAAAAAAAGGACTGTAACGCCAATAAAAGTCGCCACGAATGTTTGCTGTAATTCTTGAGCACGAGATTTACGGAAAACTTCTTTATAATAACCTACCAAATAATGTAAAACAATCCAACAAATTGGCAAAATAGCAATTGCCAATAAATATGTTAAATTAAAAGTCCAGCTATCTGTGAACACTCCTTTCTCGATAATTTCTTTTCTAAAAGAATAGAATAATGTCCAAGCGAGAATAACAGCAAAATAATCACACAATATGTACAATAATCGTTGTTTAGTTTTCAGCATACTTGAAATAATTTTTATGATTATCTATGAATAATTTTTATGTTATCAATATAAATTTCTGCGACTTCAGTATCAGGATTTGCTTTTTTTGTAGAAGCGAAATATGGTTGAAACTCAGAGCCTTTAGCATCTTTTAGATGTGTTTTCATATTCACATAAACTTTTTTCCATTGGTTATTACTTGGTTTAAAAGTAAATACTTCTGTTCGAGCAGCAGTAAGCACGCCAGTAGAAGAACTATAACGGTCGAAAAAGCCGAAGGAAAAGTATGCATTGCATTTATAATTAATTTCCAGATAGCAGTCATACCCACCCTTAGGAAGAAATAAAAAATTTGAAGTCTTTATCTCAAAAGCATCTGCAGTATCTTGCATTGAAAAATACAGAGAATTCCAGAAAGAATCATTATCCTTTACCAACCTCATTGGCACGCTACCTTCAGTAGCAAGAAATGAAGAACCACTACCATTGTCGAAATTTTCCAATAAAGAAAAAGTAACATCATCAAAATATTTATACTGAGGAACAATATGAAGAATTTCACCTTCTTTCAATACTGTATCGATTTTATAAGACTGCATCATAGAGTAATCGGTACGAAGGGAATTTGAACTGTTTTCTTTAATACCAGGATTAATTTCAACAATCTTTGAGCCTGTAGTTAAGACAGGAATTGGGTTCCCTCGATTTTCGAAAGCACCAATTAATTTTCCGCCAACATATATCCAACTATCAGAAATATTATTACTAGAACTACCTTCAGTAGCAAGGTCTGTTATCACAGAAACACTGTCAATTACTATATATGCTGGAATAGCTTCCTCTTTATCAAATAAAGAACATGATAAAAACAAAAAGTTTGATAAAAGAAATATACCTGCAAATATTGTTAGTTTTAAAAAAGATGTCTTCATATTACGATTATCGACAAATTTAACGATATTTTTTGATAATATCAAATATTTAATTTTGAAATTATCTCATTTTTTAGTTTCAAAGAATTAATCATCAAATTCAAATTCGATTTACGATTATTGTTTTGGTAAAAGGCTTCTGAAAAATCTTTTAAAGCAATAGAGCTATGACTTTCGCTACAGGCAAATATAGGATTTACAACAAGATTTCCAATATTTTCACTAAATAGAGATTGTTCGTTTAATGAATCTTTTTTAGTAATTATCCATGATTTGCTATTCATTAAATCGACAGTTATTAATTTATTGTTATCATAAATTTTAAGAGTATGTGAGTTTTCAGGGGAAATTGAACTAACTGTCATTTGAGCAATCGACTGATTATAAAATTCTATATACACATTTACAACGTCGGTTTTTTTATTATCTAGTGATGTAGTTTTTGTAGTGATTTTTTTTACTTCAGATTTATTTAATGATATTATTGACAATAAATCTTCTGAGATCATCTCCAAAATAGTCTCATTATTCTCATTGGCAGCGATATTATTTAAATTAAAATTTGTTTCTATATATTTTGGCTGTTCAATGATAGAAAATATTTTAAAGATTTTTGTATAATAATCTTTGTTAAATTGAGTAAAAACCTGAACATTTGCTTCTTCAGCCAATTGTTTAATATTTGTAAGTTCCGATATTGATAATTTTGATAAATGGTGAAGAAAAATGTGTTTTAAATGCTTTATCGCATATTCTATTTCCTGATAACTAACAGAATCATAAAAAATAATTGCATTATTATAATCTACAAATTGATGGTAATCAGAAAAATACTTTAAATTAGGAGATAATTCATTATTAATATTTTTAGACTTGATAGAAAAACATGAAGCTAAATTCATTTCAGAACTATCTCTTATCGCATTCAAAATTTTTTCATCAATTCCGTTTTCACAATAAATACCGAGCCTCATTATTTAATTTTATACAAATTAACAAGATTTTTCTATATCATTATAATAGAAATAATAATTTTTTTCAACAGTAATTTGTTTATTATTATTGCAAAAAGAATTATCTTTGCATGATTTATATAAAAAAAACCACAAATTAAGGAGGAGATTTCACTAAGTTGAAATTTTATGGGAAGGATTACGAATGAATGTAAACAGTTTATTGCAAGGCGAAAATATTTCAAAACGATATGGAGATAAATTATTATTTCAAGACCTCAATATAAATATTTCGGAAGGAGATAAAATTGCCTTAGTAGCGAAAAATGGCACAGGAAAAACTTCATTATTAAAAATATTAGCCGGTATTGAAACTGCCGACAGTGGAATTATAACAAAAAGAAAAGACATAAGAATTTCTTTTTTATCACAAGACATCACATTAGATTTAGATAAAAAAATTATTGATGCCATTTTTTCTCAAGATGATGAAGTTACAACAATAATCAAAAGATACAATGAGATTATTGCCGGCAACGACAATAAAGATGAATTATCAAAAATTATTGATAAAATGGATGCCCTTAATATTTGGGATTACGAAACACGTATAAAAAAGACATTAGGGGAATTTGCTATTTTTGATATTGAGAAAAAAATTTCCGAATTAAGTGGAGGACAACAAAAAAGAGTTGCAATAGCTGCAGCATTGATTAACCCTCCCGACATATTAATTCTTGACGAGCCAAGCAACCATTTAGATTTACAAATGATTGAAAGTCTAGAAGATTTTTTATATAACACAAAATCTGCAGTCTTTATGGTAACTCACGACAGGTATTTTCTTGACAGAATTTGCAATTCAATAGTTGAATTAGACGGTGGAAAATTATATACTTATCAAGGAAACTATTCATACTACGTAGAAAAAAGAATTGAAAGAATAAATAATTTAACTTCAAATATTGAACGTAGTCAGAATTTACTCAGACGAGAAAAAGAATGGATGTCAAGAATGCCAAAAGCTCGCTCGCATAAGGCAAAATATAGAATTGACGAGTTTGAAAACATAAAAGAAAAAGCCTCCCAGCAGATTGACAATAAAAAGCTTGAACTAGGAATTGAAAGTTCTCACTTGGGAAATAAAGTGATAAATTTTTTCAATATTTCAAAAGCATATGGAGAAAATATTCTCATAAAAGATTTTTCATACAAACTAAATAAATATGAAAAAATTGGTATCATTGGGAACAATGGAAGTGGTAAAACTACATTTTTGGATATAATAACAGGGAGAAACAAAGCAGATGAAGGTAGAATTGAAATAGGTTCAACAGTTAAAATTGCATATTACACCCAAGAAGGCATTTCTTTTAATGAAGACTCGAAACCAATTGATATCATTAAAAATATATCTGAAAACATAAAACTAAAAAATGGTAAAGTCTTTTCTGCATCAGGCTTTTTAACATATTTCCTCTTCCCTCCCGAAATGCAGAACAACTATATTCGCAAATTGAGTGGCGGAGAAAAAAGACGTTTATATTTATGTTCCATATTAATTCAACAACCAAATGTTTTGATATTAGACGAACCTACAAATGATTTGGACATTGTTACATTACAAGTATTGGAAGAATTTTTGAGTGAAATTGAAGCTTCTGTTATTATCGTATCACACGACCGTTTCTTTATGGATAAAATAGTTGAACATATTCTTGTATTTTACGGAAACGGTATTATTAAAGAATTTCCGGGGAACTATACTCAATTTAGAAATTCAAAAAACTATGATGATTTTAATAATTTTAATAGTTCTTCAAACCCTGACAAAAATATAAACGACAAAAAAGAACTAAAAGAAAAAAATACTCCCGTTGTAATTTCATTAAAAAACGACAACAAAAGCGTCAAGAAAAAAATATCTTTTAAAGAGCAATATGAATTTCAAAATATAGAAATTGAACTTGCGAAATTAGAGAGCGAGAAAAACACATTAGAAGCAGAATTAAACTCTGGTAGCTTACAACACGACGAATTATTAAAAAAATCAAAAGAATTGGCAGAAATACTATCTACAATTGAAGCAAAAGAAGAACGTTGGTTGAATTTGAGTGAATTAATGTAAAAGTCTTATTTCTTTACTAATTTAACGATATTTTCTACGTGTTGTGTATGTGGAAACATATCAAAAGGTTGTATTTCAACAATATCATAAATGTCGGAGAGTAAGTTGATATCTCTTGCCTGAGTTGCAGGATTACAGCTTACATAAACGATTATTTGAGGTTTTGCATGACGAATAGCAGCAACAACATTTTCATGGATTCCGGCACGTGGAGGATCTAAAATAATGGTATTTGGATAAGAATATTTATCCATAAAATCCACATTAAGCAAATCTTTAATATCGGCAGCAAAAAAGGCTGTATTTTCAATATTATTGATTTTAGAATTGATTTTAGCGTCTTCGATGGCTTCTGGAACAGATTCAATACCGACAACCATTTTACATTTTTTTGCAACATAATTTGCAATTGTACCGGTGCCGGTATATAAATCATAAATAATATCATCGGGTTTTATTTCTGCATATTCAACAACTTTGTCATATAGTTTTTCTGTTTGCAAAGTATTTGTTTGGAAAAAGGATTTTGCATTTATTTTAAACAAGAGGTCGCCTAATTTTTCATTAATAAAATCTTTACCTTTGTACAAAATAACATCTTGGTCATAAATAGAATCATTAAATTTTGGATTTACAACATATTGCAACGAGGTTATTTGAGGAAAATCATCATAAATAAAATTCAATAAATTTTCGATTTTAGTTTTATCGTAATAATTAAAAATTAAAACAATCATCAATTCCCCCAATGTAGAGTTTCTGATAATAAGATTTCTCATAAAACCTTCGTGAGAGCGACTGTTATAGTAATCGTACCCTTCCCTAGTTGTAAATTTTCTAATTTTATTTCTTATATCGTTTGACGGAATTTCTTGCAAATAGCAGTTATTAATATCGATAATCCGATCGAACATTCCTGTAACGTGAAAACCCAAGCCTTCAAGTTCGCGATCTCCTTTATCCCAAACGGGTTCATCAAGATCCAACCATCTTCTGTAAGAGAAGGAATATTCCAATTTATTCCTATAAAATTTCGTTTTTTCAGAAGGAATTATTGGATTGATATTTTCAACTTTAATTCCTCCTATGCGTGTAAGTTGGTCAACAACTTGTTTTTGTTTATAAAACAATTGTTTATCATAACTTAGCATTTGCCATTTGCAGCCTCCGCATTTTGTAAAATGTTCGCAAAATGGTTCTATTCGTTCTTCAGATAGTTTTTTTATTTTCAATAATTTTGACTCTGCATAAGATTTTCGAGGACGAGTGATAACAACATCAACGATATCACCAGGGACCACATCTTTAACAAAAATCACATAATTATCAAACCTTGCAACAGAAACGCCTTCAGCAGCAATATCTGTAATTTCTAAATTTTCTAAAACTGTATTTTTTTTCATAAAAAGAAAAAATGATCAAGTTATCGTGGATTTCTCCTTTGGTATTCTGTCAAAAGCTTATTAATTTCTTCTGAATATTCGTCTAGGATAGCATTCCGTTTATATCCGGCAATGATTTGTTGTGAAATAGATAGAGTTTGAGCTGCAAAGCCAGCATTATAAAAATCTCCTTCAACTTTATTATCATAGAACGAATAAATAGATTTTAAAATAGAAATATAATTATCCATTACTTCTTTTACAATAATATCGCCAGTTACAGTATCTCCAATAAAATAACAAGTTCTAACAAACTGCAAATCAAAATAATCTGGAGGGAAATTTTTTAATGGCAAAACTTCTAAAGATTTTGCAATAACTTCTTTAGCATGTACAGTATCCTTTTCAATAAAAAGGTTATATGCTAAATCAGCAAAATTATTTCTTATTCTTGACGATTTAACATTATTAAGAGTAGTATTGTCGATATAAATTGTAGTATCCGAAAGATTTCCATAAGAATATTTCTTCATTAAATTATCATACAGAATTTCGTTATCAATACGTGGAATAGAAGATTTAATTGGAACTAAACGGTAAGCAAATCCTTCATTTTGAAAATAATTTCCAAAACCTACATTTGTAGATAAATTTATTCCTCCCGAATAATAAATTGGTCTTTCCCAATTATTAGTATTAATTAGATCCAGAATCATCAATTCATTTTTTTGAAGATTTTCGCGTTCCAAATCAATTTTTATTAGAGTATCAATTTTATCAATATCTTTCTCATTAACTGTCTTAGATGATATTGCTATATTTTTATCGACTTTTAAGAACAATTTGTTTGTAGGATAAAAATAATATGATTGCTGCATAGATAATTTATCATCTTTCACATAATCCATAAAAGCTGAGACAGAGATTGTTTTTTTTGATAGTGGGTTTCGTCTATCTAGAAGTAGCCATTCGCGTTTTGAAGAAATATAATCGTCTTCATCAAAAGATAGAGGCATAGGTTCAGCCTCGTAGTATTTACTTCTCATTTGATTAATATACCAATCGGAGTTAAAATAAGGAATACAGCAAATTTTCACATCGGGGCGAATACCTTCCACTTCTTGAGCATACCAAGCTGCAAAAGTATCATTATCACCGTTAGTAAAGAAAATTGCATTTGGAGCACAAGTTTCCAAATAGTTCTTTCCAAAATCGTGACATGCATAACGATTACTACGGTCGTGATCGTCCCAATTTTCTGTTGCCATACGTAACGGCACAGGAATACATATTAAGAAAACTACGATAGAAGATGCCGTTTCATTTTTTATTAATTTACGTAATAAATAATAAAGAGCAGTAACCCCCAATCCTATCCAAATCGCAAAAGAGTAAAAAGAAGCCGCATAAGCATAATCTCGTTCACGTGGTTGATGTGGATATTGATTAAGATAAACAACTATTGCAATACCTGTTAATACAAACAACAAGAAAACTACAAAAGAATTTTTTCTGTCCTTAACAACTTGGAATACTAATCCAATTAAGCCTAGTAATAAAGGCAACATAAAGTAGCTATTATGTCCTTTATTATTTTTCAAATAATTAGGTAAGAGTTCTTGGTCACCAAGACGAGCATTATCAAAAGCATCGAATCCTGAAATCCAATTTCCATATAAAATATTTATTTCGCCCTTTGGGTCTTGTATATCGTTTTGGCGTCCAGCAAAATTCCACATAAAATAGCGCCAATACATCCAATTCATTTGATAATCGACGAAATAAGAAATATTGTTTGCAAAATTTGGTCTATTCGTTTTTACCTTCCCGTAACGTTTGTACATATCAACATGTTCGTATTGACCAGAATTTTGGTTGCTGTACATACGAGGAAAAATTGTACAATCCTTAGGTGCATATGTATATCTTTTTTTATATCCAGAAATTTCATATTTACCATTATAACGGAAATATACGGGCGAGTTTTTTAACTCTTCAACATCAACGGGTTCTGCATTATAGTATTGTCCGTATAATAAAGGTCTTTCTCCATATTGTTCACGATTTAGATAGTATAATAAGCTAAAAGCATCATCAGGATTATTTTGGTCCATAGAAGGATTTGCATTTGAGCGAATTACAACAATTGCATAACAAGAATATCCTATCATAATACAGGTAACTGCCGTCATAATCAAATTTAATAATTGCAGACGTTTCTTTTTTACCATAAAATAAATAACTAGAATAAAAGCAATTACTATAAGGACATTTATTACAGTACTACTTGCAAAAAGAGGTGCACCTGTTAATAATAATGCTAATGCAGGAACAACAATATTTAATATTCTAATATTTTTATAAGTAACATAAATGCTTAAAAATAAAGAAGCCGCAGTAATAACAACCCAAACAGCTAAGCCGGAATTGAAAGGCATCCCTAAAACATTTACAAAAAACAATTCAAAGTCTGCAGCTACAATGCCAACGCCCGGGATTATTCCCCACATTATAATTGCAATTGCGAGCAAAGACAATAAAGTAGTCAAAATGAAATTAACAAATCTTCGTGTAGTACTAGTATCTTTTTTCTGATTTTTAAAATAGAGAACAAAAGCAATTGCAGGAATAGTAAGTAAGTTTAATAAGTGTACTCCGATAGCAGCACCTGTTAACAGCGCAATTAATAGAATCCAGCGATACGAAGTTACTTTTTCTTCAACCTGACTCCATTTAAGAATAGCCCAGAAGACAAAAGCAGTGAAGAAAGATGACATAGCATATACTTCGGCTTCAACAGCAGAGAACCAGAAAGTGTCAGAAAAAGTATAAGCCAAAGAGCCAACAACTCCTGAAGCAATTATTGCAATAACATTTCCGATTGAATAATTATCATTTTTTACCAATAATTTTTTTGCAAAAAATACGATTGTCCAAAATAAGAATAATATTGTTAAAGCACTACAAATAGCAGAAAGTCCATTAACCATTTTTGCAACTTGTGTAACATCTGAAGCAAACATAGAAGCAACACGTGCAATAAGCATAAAGAAAGGTGCTCCTGGAGGGTGTCCTACCTGTAATTTGTTTGAAGAAGAAATAAATTCCCCACAGTCCCAAAAGCTGACAGTTGGTTCAATGGTCATAAGAT
>CAZBPT010000011.1:0-32376 GCA_964493875.1 uncultured Bacteroidales bacterium
ATCAATTTGAATGGAGTACAGGAGAAACAACAGAAGATTTAATAAATATTATTTCAGGTAACTATTATCTTACTGTTACAGATTTTAATAATTGCCAAGCACAAACTATGGTTACTATAAACCAACCATCAGAACCTCTTCAAGCATCTATTAATCCAACAATGATTCGTTGTTTCGGAGAAGAAAATGGAATTGCAGATTTATCTGTTACAGGCGGTACTCAACCATATTTCTACCAATGGAACACAGGTGAAATAGCACAAGACTTACATAATTTAACTCCTGGTATCTATACCGTTACTGTTACTGACAACAACTATTGTACAATATCAGCAATGACACAAATAATTCAGGCAAGCACTCCTTTAGTAGGAGAAATCTCCGGTAGCGGTCAGATTTGCAATGGTGATTCTGTTGGCACTGTTTATATTGCAGTTTCAGGTGGCGTACCCGAATATCATTACGATTGGTCTAACGGTTCTTGGGCTGACCACCTCGTAGATGTTCCGGCAGGTACTTACTCTGTTACTGTTACAGATGCTCATTTCTGCAAACTCGAATTTGAATATGAAGTTACAGAACCTGAGCCATTCCTAATTTCAGTATTTCAACCTGAATTGCTTTGTAAAGGTATGACTAGCGAAATCGGATTATCTCTAATAAATGGTAATAATCCTCCTTACACAGTTGAATGGGCTACAGGAGAAACAGAAACTACAATAGATATTCAGCCACTAGAAACTACAAGCTATAGAGTAACAATTACTGATGTTAAATCATGTACTACTACAAGAGATATTACAGTAAACGTTATTGACACAATTCTTTTAGAAGTAACAACTCCATTAGATACCGTTTGCCCAAATACAAATGTTCCTTTCTTTGTTCACACTGAAGGTGGAGGTAAAAGTGATAATATTGTATTTATCAACGGGCATGCATATCCTATAACTATACCTATCTATATTAATGTACAAAACGATACAACTCTTGTTTTTGAAGTAATTGATACTTGTAATTTTAATAAACAACGTATTGAAAAGAAAATTATAGTAGAACCAAACCCACCTATTGTTATTGAAAGCGATAAGTTTGAAGGTTGCGCTCCTCTATCAGTTCAATTCTATGAAACAAGTGAAGATTATGGACAAAGTTATCTATGGAATTTCGATGACGGAGATATTGAAAACTTGTCAGTAATGAAAAATCCGCAACACACCTTCTTTAGTTCAAAAACATTCTTAGTTCATTTAAGAGTAGAATCTGATTTTGGTTGCGTTTCTGAAGCCGACTATCCTATTCAAGTATTCCCAACACCAGATGCTTCATTTAATGTAAATTCAACTTATGTTGATATGATTGACCCAAAAGTTGAATTCTATGATTTCTCAAGCAACGGATTCTTTTATCAATGGGATTTTGGAGATGGAATAGGCTCAACGGAAGAATCACCAAGTCATACATACAACCAAATTGGTGAATATATTTCCACATTAACATTAACATCACTACAAGGTTGTGTAGATACTGCTTCAATGAAAATAACTGTTGCATATTCAAGTTTATTCTATGCACCTACAGCATTTACTCCAAATAACGATGGACTAAATGATAAGTTTAATGTATTCCTAACTAACTACGAAGAAGGTTCTTTTGAAATAATAATTTTTGACCGCTTTGGAGAAGTTGTTTATAAGAGCAATGATGTAAATGAATCTTGGGACGGAAGCAAAAAAGATAAACCATTCCAAGTTGGTGTTTACGCTTGGCAAGTAAAATACAAAGACTTACACGGAGAAGAATTTACAAAAGTAGGTAATGTTACTTTGTTAAAATAAACAAATAAAATAACAGATAATAAAAAACCGTTGCAAAAACATTTTATTTTGTTTGCAACGGTTTTTTATTTGTGAAAATACAAAAAAAAATACGAATAAATCTTATCCGTATTTTTTTATTTTTCAAAACGCTAATTACACAGCAACTACTTCTTTAATTTGCGGAAGTTCTTTTTTTATGGCTTTTTCAACTCCTAGTTTAAGCGTTTGCATACTATGAGGACAACAACCACATGCGCCGTGTAATTTCACTTTTACAACTAAGTCATCTGTTAACTCTACAAAAGAAATATCTCCTCCATCAGCTTGTAAAAATGGCTTAATTTCTCCGATAATTAATTCTACTTTTCTTTTTATATCTTCCATTATTTTTGTTTTTTTATTAATAATTTAGCTTGCCTATAATAAATTATTAAATTTTCTTAAATAAATCCTTTAATAATTTTTTAGGTGGTTCGGTTTCAATTACAGAAAATACAAATTTTACATAATTATTAATATTGTCTGCAATCTGCTTTTTTCCGTTTATGCTTTTTTTTGTGAGGTTATAATAATAAAACTTGTAATTTTTTTTCATAGGCAAACATATTAAATTTATTTAATAACGAAAAAAAAATTTTATTATTGCAAAAAAAAAAATTGACTTTCGTCAATTTTAATAAAAAAGTGATCCGTTGGAGACTCGAACTCCAGACCCCCTGCTTAAAAGGCAGGTGCTCTACCTGCTGAGCTAACGGATCAGCTCGCTTTGTTTTTGAGAGTACAAAAATATAATTTTTTTTTTAATTTTCCAAAAAAAAATTGTATTTTATTAAATATATTATTAGCTTTGTATTAGCAACGTGTTTAAAACTATTTTATATGAATAAAGACATTTTTTATGACATCAGACCTTACTATGATGAAGAACTACCAGACGCTTTAAAGAGAATTGCAGAAAACGAACACTTCCCAGCTATTGTAAAATTTCTTTTTCCCGAAGAAAATATTAAAGATTTTACAAAAAAATTTTTAAATATTAAGACAATAAACGAATTTCAACTAGAAATTATGTGGAAAGCAGTATATAGTATTGTCGAAAGTACAAGCGCCGGGTTACAAAATAAAGGTTTTGAAAAATTAAACAACAAAATTAATTATACTTTTATTGCAAATCACAGAGACATTGTGTTGGATTCTGCAATTTTACAAATTTTATTAACCGACAATAATATTAATACATCAGAAATAACTTTCGGTAGCAATTTAATGCTTTCACAATTTATTGTAGATTTAGGGAAGGTTAATAAAATGTTTAAAATAGTTAGAGGAGGAAGTCTTAAAGAATTGTTTATTAACTCCCTAAATGTGTCAAACTATATTCGGTATGCTATTACTGAAAAAAAGGTCTCTACCTGGATAGCACAACGCAACGGACGAACAAAAGATGGTTCTGATAGAACTGAAAGCGCTGTTTTGAAAATGTTTGCAATGAGTAGCAAAAAAGATTTCGTAAAAAATTTATCTGAATTAAACATCACTCCTGTCGTAATTTCTTACGAATATGAACCTTGTGACATTCAAAAGACTATAGAAATTTACAAAAGCAAAACCGAAAAATATGTTAAAGCTCCCTGGGAAGACTTAAACAGTATAATTAGCGGTATAAGAGATTATAAAGGAAGAATCATGCTCTCTGTTGCAGATACAATAACTGAAGAAGAACTTATAATCTGCAACGACATGCACAAAGTAGATAAATTTTCGCAACTAGCTAAAATAATTGATAAAAGAATATACCAAAATTATAAACTGTGGGAAACGAACTATGTCGCATACGATATATTATTCAATACAGATATTTTTGCTGAACAATATAGTTACGATGACAAATTATCATTTATCCAATATGTTGAAACAAAATTAAAAAATGTTGAAGGAAATTATCAAGAACTCCAGGAAATATTTTTGAAAATTTATGCCAACCCCATTATTAATAGGATAAATAATTTATGATAATTTATTCAAAAAAATTATTATCACTTTATTAATATTGATTTTTAAAACTCATCGAAAAAAGTTATTTTTGTAAAATTTTTTCCGATAATTTTTGAATCGAAAATACATAACAAAAACAAATGAATTAGCAAGATGCAAGAACTTTCTACAAAATACGAAGCACAAGAAATAGAAAAAAAATGGTACCAATATTGGCTTGAAAAAAAATTTTTTCACTCTGAAATTAATGATAAGGAACCTTTTACAATAGTTATTCCTCCTCCAAATGTTACTGGCATACTCCACATGGGGCACATGCTTAACAACACAATTCAAGACATTTTGGTACGTAGAGCCAGACAAGAAGGAAAAAATGCTTGCTGGGTTCCAGGTACCGACCACGCGTCAATTGCTACAGAAGCAAAAGTTGTGAACAAACTTGCACAAGAAGGTATTAAAAAAACAGACCTCAGTCGTGAAGATTTTCTTAAACACGCTTGGGAATGGACAGACAAACATGGCGGAATTATCTTGGAACAACTTAAAAAACTTGGTTGCTCATGTGATTGGGACAGAACTTGTTTTACTCTTGATAAAAAACGCTCCGACAGTGTTATTAAAGTTTTCTGCGACCTATACGATAAAGGATTAATTTACAGAGGTGTTAGAATGGTTAATTGGGACCCAAAAGCGCTAACTGCTATCTCTGATGAAGAAGTTATCTACAAAGAACAACACGGAAAATTATATTATCTAAAATATAAAGTTGTAGAAGAATCCAAGTCAAACACTAATGATACATTTGCTATTGTTGCTACTACTCGACCTGAAACTATTATGGGTGATACCGCAATGTGTATTAATCCAAACAATCCAAAAACAAAATGGCTGAAAGGTAAAAAAGTTATAGTACCTATAATAAATCGTGAAATCCCTGTTATTGAGGACGAATATGTAGATATGGAATTTGGTACTGGTTGCTTAAAGGTAACACCAGCTCACGATGTTAATGATTATATGCTCGGAGAAAAATATAATCTTGAATCTATCGATATTTTTAATGATGACGGGACTTTGAATGAAAATGGACAAATGTATAAGTCAATGGATAGATTCGACTGCCGAAAACAAATCTTAAAAGATATTGAAGCAGCAAATTTATTGGAAAAAATTGAAGACTACAACAATAAAGTGGGATTTTCTGAACGTACTGATGTTCCTATTGAACCAAAATTATCGATGCAATGGTTCTTAAAAATGAGCGATTTGGCAATACCCGCTATGGATTCTGTTGAAAACGATACAATAAAATTTTATCCTCCAAAATTCAAAAACACTTATCGTCATTGGATGGAAAATATTAAAGATTGGAATATTAGCCGTCAATTATGGTGGGGACATCAAATTCCTGCATGGTTTCTTCCAAAAGGAGGATTTGTAGTTGCAGAAAATATTAATGCAGCTTTTGAAAAAGCAAAACAAACGGTTGATTATCCAATAACGATTGAAGATCTTCGACAAGACGATGGCTGCCTTGACACTTGGTTCTCAAGTTGGCTCTGGCCTATTTCTGTTTTTGACGGAATAAACAATCCTGACAATCCCGAAATAAACTATTACTATCCAACGAACGACTTAATTACAGCTCCCGACATTATTTTCTTTTGGGTGGCTAGAATGATTATGTCTGGATATGAATATAGAAAAAAAGAATGCTTTACTAATGTTTATTTTACAGGAATTGTTCGCGATAAACTTGGACGAAAAATGAGCAAACAACTTGGAAATTCGCCAGACCCAATCGAACTGATGGATAAATACGGTGCTGACGGTGTACGTATGGGACTTATGCTCTCTGCTTCCGCAGGAAACGATATACTTTTTGACGAAGCTCTTTGCGAACAAGGAAGAAATTTTAATAATAAAATCTGGAACGCCTTCAGACTTGTTAAATCTTGGAATGTTGACAAAAAATTAGAAACTCCTATATATAATAAAATTGCTGTTGATTATTTTGGAAACCAACTAAGCAAAACGATTGAAACGGTTAATGATCACTTCACAAAATACCGTATCAATGATGCATTGATGGCAATTTACAAACTATTCTGGGACGAATTCTCTGCTTGGTATCTTGAAATTATTAAACCAGCATACCAACAATCAATAGATTCTTTTACATTTGATAAAACCTTGGAATTTTTTGAAGTACTCCTAAAACTTCTTCACCCTTTCATGCCTTTTATTACCGAAGAATTATTTCAAGCAATAACAAAACGTGAAGAAAATGAAAGTATAATGTTCTCCGAAATTTCAAATAGAGATCCGTATTCTCCATCGATAATTTCAGACTTTGAAACAGTAAAAGAAATTATTGCAGGCGTAAGAACGATACGACTACAAAAAAATATTCCTCTAAAAGATAGTTTAACTCTCTATGTTAAAGGAGATTATAACAATAAATACGATTCTGTTATTAAGAAAATATCAAACATTAGTGAAATTATTATCACCGATAATAAACCTTCAAATACTGCAAATTATTTTGTATCAACAACAGAATTTTATGTTCCAATAACTATTGATAAAGAAGAAGAACTTGCAAAACTAAAAGCAGAATTAAAATATTCGGAAGGATTTTTAAAATCTGTTTCCGCAAAATTATCTAATGAAAAATTTGTAAATAACGCACCAGCTGATGTTGTTACAAATGAACGTAAGAAACAAAGCGATGCCGAAGCAAAAATTAGGATGATAAAAGAACAAATAGAAAATTTATCTTGAAATTTTCTTTATTAGTTGTTTAAACATATTATGTCTCTTTTCATCTTGCATTAAGAAATTCAATTTGAATTGACCATCCCGATATCCTAAATCAATGCATCTTGCTTTGAAGGTTTCAAAAGACTCTCTCTGTAATATAAACGTTTTGTTATCTTTAATACGATTAGAATTTCGTTTTTCTCTCCATTCTGAATTGTAACCTTTGAGATTTTCGTCTATCATCTCTGTAAATTTATTTGCAAATTCTTGAGAAACATCTTCATCATTAAATTCATAATAGAAAGAATAACAACTTTCATTTACATCAGCAAAGGCAACAAAAAAACGTAAAGAAGTGTTTGTTAATTTTTCTGTATCATGAACAGCATGAATAAACTGACGTTCAGAAAGTTTTTCCCCAGTAAGGGAGATTATTCCGTTAGATTTTTGAAGAAATTGAATTTTTGGAAATTGATTATAAGTTCCTGTAACTGTTACAATATCAGTCATATCATATCTATACAGACCACTAGGAGTTGTTACTATTACATTATAGCGTTTCCCGATTTCCAGCTCATCTGCTTGATATACTTTTGGATTTTCATTATTGATTTCAGATTCCAAAATAAATTCGAAATAAAGTTTATGACAGAAAAGAGTTGTATCTTTTGTATGAGGATCAATTACATTTCCGCATTTAGCTTCTGTGGCAAAATACGCCATTTCAAAAAACAAGGTGTGATCAGGAAATGAATTTTGAATTTTTTTCAAATATACATTAGTATTACCGCACATCCATGTAGATATTACCTGCAAATTTGGCCAATAGTGTTTTGGTAAAACATTTCCGTATTTTTCTTTTAATTCACGAAGTTCAGCTGCTCGCTCAGGTTCAGGAACAATTTCTTTTAAAAGAGCTTCTCTAATGTAATCGGGAATATCTACCTTATCACTAATAGTTCCTTTTTCAATGTCATTAACATATTCGTCAAAAAACTCATTTACATTATTTTGCATTTCAATTAATGTAGATGGATTTGGCGTAATTATCCAGGTAACATTTTGCATAATACCCATACGCATTATTGCATAATATCTTGATTTATAATCACTGATATGAAATATTTCAGAAGGTGCAGAATAAATTACTTTTAAAAAATTAGGAATATCTCTTTGTACAATCCCTGAAATTGAACCATATAAAGTTCCGTCCGGAGCAACACCTTCAACAGATTTACCTACAATAGTAACACATTTTCCGTCACTGCAATGCGGGCGATATTTTAAACACAAATGAAACCAACATTCATTCATCGCCTGAAAAACTGTACGTTTATATTTTTTAGTTATAGGAATCCATTTTGGTGTATTTGTTGTGCCACTTGTTGTAGCATATAATTCCGGTTTCCCTTTAAATAAAACATCTGCTTCTCCGTTTTTATGACGTTCAATATATGGAACAAAATCTGAATATGAATTGATTTTAACTTCTTTACGATATCTTTCAAATAACTCTTCAGCTGTTTTAGCTTTTAATATTTCACTGAAATTATGTTCAATTCCATATACTGTATTTTGTGCATCTTTCAATATTCTTCTTAATGTAGATGCTTGAGATTTTCTTGCATTTTTTGAAGCAATATTTAATTTTAAAAGCTCAATTTTTCCAACTATGCCCAATCCTAACTTAATTTTCCAAATTCCTTTTGTCTTTTTCTGCATGATAATTATTTATTTCCGAAATGCAAAGTTAAAATAATTTCTTTATTTTACAAAAATATGAACATTAATTAGATAAATAGCCTGAAAATTATATCATCAGATACAAAAAAAGCCTCTTCTGTAATTTTAATAAAACTTGTATTTTCAATATAATAATTCGATTTTATACTTTTTAATCTATTGTAAAACTCATCAACATACAATTCATTATATGTTACCAACTTTTTTTTATCAATGCCTTTTTTCGTTCTCAATGACAACATTATATATTCATTAAAGCTTTCTTTCTCCGAAAGATTTTCAATTTCTTCGTAATATCTCCCTTCTTGTATTTGCTGAAAATATTTGTGAATGTCTGCAAAATTCCATGACCGTTTTTTTTGATAATAACTATGTGCCGACGCTCCTAATCCTAAATAGGGAATTAATTTCCAATATGATGAATTATGTTTTGATTCAAATGATTTTTGTGCAAAATTTGAAATTTCATATTGATAAAATTTATGTTTCCGTGCAATTTCAATAATTTTTTTATATTGTAAAAAACTAATATTTTCATCTAGTTCCTTTACCTTATCCGAAATCAATAATTTGTGAAAAACTGAATTATTATCTAATTCTAAATTGTAAGCAGATAAATGTTGTATGGGCAATTTTAAAAGTTTTTCCATCTCAAACTCTACTTGTTCTATAGTTTGATTTTCGAGACCAAAAATATAATCTGCTGAAATATTATCAAAACCAAGGCTACTAGCCTCTTCTATCACTTTTTGTGCGTTCTCGGAATCATGTCGCCGATTAAGATATTTTAATGTTTTGTCGTTTAGTGACTGCACTCCTATACTTAATCTGTTAAATCCCAATTTTTTTAAAGACTGCAAATAATCTATTGTAATATCATCAGGATTTAATTCTATAGATTGCTCTATATTTGATGAAAATTCATAATTTGAAAATATAGCATTTAATATTTTCCCCAATTGTTGCTCTGATAATAAAGAAGGTGTTCCCCCACCAAAATATATTGTTGAATATTTTAATTTTTTATAATTAAAAAAATTCCTCTTCTCTTCAATTTCTTTAACCAATGCATCAATATAATCATCAATTAATTTTAAATTTGGAATTGAATAGAAGTCACAATAAAAACATTTTTTCTTACAAAAAGGAATATGGACGTAAATTAATGCCATTTGTTGCAAAAATACTAAAAAAATCCTACTTTTGCTAAAAAAATAAATGAAAAAAATATATATAATTATTTTTATATGCATTTTTGCAACAAATGCTTTTTCACAAAAAGTTGAAGCTAATTGGGAATCAATAAACAGCCGTCCATATCCTCAATGGTTTTCAGAAGCAAAATTAGGAATTTTTGTTCATTGGGGGCTTTATTCTATTCCAGCATATTGCAGTAAAGAAGGCTATTCTGAATGGTATTACAAAGGATTAATGGTAAAAAATCCTACCAGATTGGAATTTCACAAAAGGGTTTTTGGAGAAAACTTTAAATATCAAGATTTCAATAAATTATTTAAGGCCGAACTTTTTAACCCCGACCAATGGGCAGATATATTTCAAAAAAGCGGAGCAAAATATGTTGTACTAGTTACCAAACATCACGATGGTTATTGTCTCTGGAACTCAAAACTTGCTCCCGAATGGAATAGTGTTACTGGCGGACCCAAAAGAGATATTGTTGGAGAACTTACAAATTCTGTACGAAAAACAGGATTAAAAATGGGATTCTATTACTCTCTACCAGAATGGACAAATCCTTTGCATATTTGGACTGTTGATCCTAACGACTCTATTGCAAATTACGTAGATAATTATATGATACCACAATTCAAAGAACTTGTTTCAACATATAAACCTTCTTTGATTTTTGCCGATGGCGATTGGGATAATTCAGCCGAACAATGGCATGCAAAGGAATTAATATCGTGGTATTACAATTTGGTGGGAGAAGAAGCAATAGTAAATAACCGTTGGGGTGCTGGCTCAAAACACGGATATAAAACGCCTGAATATAGTGACGCAATTCTAGAAAATAATATTCCGTGGGCTGAATGCAGAGGATTAGGTCGCTCTTTTGGTCTAAATAGAAATGAACCGTTAGAAAATTATTTCAGCTCAGAAAATCTTATTAAACACTTCGTAAAACTTGTTGCTGCCGGCGGTGGTCTCACTCTTAATGTTGGTCCCGATGCAAGCGGACAAATTCCATTGATTCAACAAGAACGACTTTTTGATTTAGGTAATTGGTTGAAAATAAATGGAGAAGCTATTTATGGAACTCATCCATATCAAAAACATTTTGAAATGAAAAAAGTTGAAGTAAACAAACTTGAAACAGCTCTTTCTTTTAATTGGGTTAGAAATTCTCCAGACCCTGCTATTTCTTACGACAATTTCTCCGCAAAATGGACTTCTAATTTTATTCCACCAATTACTGGAGAATATATTTTCGTTTCAGAAGAATCCATAAATCCCGAAAACAACTCTCCTGACGACAGTATTGACGATGCAGTGAATATTGAATTAAACAAAAAAAATATTATACATTGGAATAAAAAAAATCGTCTTAATCCTAAATCCGACCCTATTTTCTTAGAGAAAGGAAAAAAATATCCTATTGAGGTTCTTTATTCTGAAAAAGAATTAAGTGCTGCCATAAAAATTTCCTGGCATCTAAAAGATTCTTCTCTCAGCAATGTATTATCTGCTGAAAATCTTATTAACGACAATGGAGAAAAAGCTCTGTCTGCAAATTATTCATCATATCAAGCAGAGATTTGTTATACTAAAAAAGACAAAAATTTGTATGTTATCACTTTCAATTTTCCAGACGAAAACATTATTCTAAACATTCCAAAAGCTTCAAAAAATGCAGAAGTATTTTTCATGGATAATAACAAAAAATTAAAATGGGGATACAAAAATTCACAAATGAAAATTACTACAGAAGATATAAAATTTTCCGAAATCAAAAGTAAAGGGGCTTGGGTTTTTGTAATAAAAAACTACTTCGAATAATCGAAATTAGATATTAGATATTTTCACAGAATATCAACATATATTATCAATTAATAAAACTAAATAAAGCAAATTGCTTATTGTCTGTAAAAATGTTCAGATAGAGAAATATAAATTATTGTATTTATTAAGATAATATACCTTGTTCTTTAAGCCAAAGTAAAAAACTATATTTCCAAGCAGCAGCTTCTCCGCCGAGTTCATCATTCAGTCCGAAGCCATGACCGCCTGTTTTGTATAATAAAAACTTAAAACCTTTTACCTTTTTTGACAGCATAGCATCATTAAGAAGCAAACTGTTTTTTACATATACAACAGGATCATCTTCTGCGGCAACAAGAAGTACCGGAGGAAAATCCGTGCTTACATTCATTTCTATAGAAAATTTATCTTTTTGATCTTGGTCTACGTTATTTCCTAAAAGATTTTTTCTGCTTCTTTCATGTGCAACTCCATCTTGCATTGAAATAACAGGATAAACTGCAACAATAAAATTTGGAGCTAAATTTTCGGGAAAAATATTAACGTTTTCTAAAAAGTTATTATTTTGAAACATCGCCGATGATAAGGATAAATGTCCGCCGGCAGAAAAACCTATAACACCCAATTTATTGCCATCAAATTTTAACTTTTCAGCATTTTTTCTTATATGATAAATTGTTGCCTGCAAGTCTTCAATCATTGAAGGATGATGATAACCGTCTTTTCCAACGCGATATTTTAAAACGACTGCATTAATACCTTGTTTGTTAAGCCATTCTGCAACTTCAAATCCTTCAGTGGCAATTCCCATCAAATGCGCATAAGAACCGCCAGGACAAACTATTGCAGTAACTCCAGTGTTAATAGAATCAGGAGCCGGCTTAATATAAATAGTAGTTTTATACTTATTAATACTTAATTCTTTCCACAATTTTATTGGATTATCTTGTGAAAAAATTACTTTAGTATATAATAAAAAATTTGATATAAAAAACAATATTTTCAAAACTTTTAAAAGGTTATTTGACATTATTTATAAATCAATCTTAATTTTTCTTCTGTTATTTTTTCCCATTTAGGATTCTTAAAATCACCTCCAGATATCTCGAAAGACACAATAAAAAATTCCTCATCATAAAATGACAATTTAGAATTCATTGATGGATTGTGTTCTATATATAATAATTCATTTTGTGGAATCTGAAAATCATTACATATTTGTTTAGCCAAAAGACAAGAAGCCTGAGTTACCGAAGTTCCTGGATTTTCTTTATATAATTCAGAAACAATTACTGTATACTTGTCTTCTTTTTGTAAAATTTTTAAACCACATTTTGAAGGACGTCCCCATAAACCTTCAAAATTATAAATTTCGTCGATTTCTTTAAATGATGCTTGCATTTTTTTTACAAAAATATAATTTTTTTTTAAAAATATTAGCATTTTTATTGTCTTTTTTATTACTTTTGTAAAAAAACTATGAACGACAATGAAAATTTATCAGAAAATTTCAATTCAGAAAAAATTGAAAATGAAATATTAAATGAAAACAACGAACCCAATAATAAAACTGCTAAATCTAATCATTTGCCAGTATATATCAGTTTGGCAGCAATTATTATAGCCGTTGCAAGTGTTATTATACCGTTTTTTATTAATGGCAATTCACAAGAAGAGGTAACTGTTCCAATAAAATCAAAAGTAAAACCAAATTCACTTTTAACAGCTTACATTAATACTGATACTTTATTAATGAAATATGATTATTCTGTAAAATTAAATGAAGAAATTCTAACCGAACAATCAAAATCAAAAGCTAGTTTAGCAGGAATGTATCGCCAATTTGAAACAAAATACAATGCTTTTATGGAAAAAGCAAAACTTGGCTCTTTCCTTTCACAAGAAAGTATGGAAAAACAACAACAAGAATTGGTTGAAGAACAACAACGTTTACAAGCATTAGAAGAATCTATGTCACAAAAACTAATGGAAAAACAAATGAAAATAAACGCTGAATTATTAGATACAGTTGTTAATTATTTAAAAGAGTACAATAAAGACCAAAAATATTCTTTAATACTTAACAACGCCGTAGTGCTTTACGGAAATGAAGGTATGGACATTACAGCAGAAATTACAGCAAATTTGAACGAAAGATATAAAAAAAATAAAAAATAATCCTTTTACTAATCGGATTTACCATGTTGAAAAAAATTAAGAATAAAATTTCTACTACACGAAAATTATACTTAAAAATCAGAGAAAATAAAAGCATTTCTGCTGTTAAAGCCTTATATCTCGTTTTTCTACTAAAATTTAATATTACTGCATTCCGTAACAAAGCTGTTGAATATAGAAATAAATTAAATATTCCGGTTATTGCAGTTACTGGCACTAACGGAAAAACAACAACAAAAGAACTAATTGCTACAGTTCTTTCAAAAAAATATAAAGTTGCTTCTACAGGTGGAAATTACAACAACCATATAGGAGTTCCATTAACAATATTAAGCATCGATAAAACTGTTGACATCGCTGTAATAGAAATGGGAGCAAATCACCCAGGAGAAATAAAACACTTGGCAGAAATTGCAAAACCTACTCACGGATTAATTACAAATATCGGTATTGCTCATCTCGAAGGATTCGGATCTTTTGAAGGTGTAAAAAAAACTAAAAATGAACTCTATAACTTCTTGAAAGAAAACCGCGGAATAATTTTTTCAAATAAAGATAACAATATTTTACAAGAACTGTTAGGCGATTACCCAAGAATAAAATACGGAACTTCAGATGCTGATTGTTGTGGAAAATTTATTGATAACAATCCTTTCGTTTCTGTTGAATGGAATTACAAAGAACATTCCGGTATTGTAAATTCCAACTTAATTGGACAATATAATTTTGAAAATATTTTAGCAGCTATTACTATTGGCAATTTTTTTGGCGTTGATGCAGAAAAAATTAACAACGCTATAGAAAACTATTTCCCCGACAATAAACGTTCACAATATACTAAAACCGACAATAACACTATTATTCAAGATTGTTACAATGCAAATCCTTTCAGCATGAAACTCGCTATTGAAAATTTTATCAATTTGAAAGGAAACGACAAATGCTTAATAATTGGCGACATGCTAGAATTAGGAGAAAGCTCTAAAGTAGAACATGATAAAATTTTAAAACTCATTGCTGACAATAATTTTGAAAAAGTTTTTTTGATAGGAAGTAATTTTTTTGCTTCCAAAAACGATAAATATCCTAATTTTTCATTCTATAATAATGTTGATGAGCTCATTTGTGATTTACAAACAAATAAATTAACAAGCAAAACAATACTAATTAAAGGGTCACACGGAATACGATTGGAAAAATGTATAGCATATCTATAATACCTATAAATAAAAAATTGATATTTATTGAAAAATAATTTATCTTTACAAAAAAAATGATGGGAAAGTCCGATTTTAACGCTTTGTATGAAATTACTTATGGGTTGTATATAGTTGCATCTGCAAATGACTCACAAAAAAGTGGTTTTATTGCCAATGCAGTGATGCAATTAACTCCCAATCCGATTCAAATTGCGGTTTGTTGTTGTAAGGATAATTTTACAACTAAACTTATTCAAGAAAGCAAAAAAGCATCGCTTTCAGTTTTAAATATTAATACTCCAATCACAACAATAAAAACTTTTGGATACAGTTCTGGAGATAAAATCGATAAATTTAATAATATTAAATACTTTACAACTGACAACAATATTCCGGTAGTTACAGAAAATTGCAATGCGTGGATAACGGCAACTACAATGAATGAAATCGACTTCGGTTCTCACATAATGTTCATTATGAAAATTGATGAAGCAGATTTATTAAAAAGCGAAACGCCAGCACTCACCTACTCATATTACAGAGAAGTGTTTAAAGGAAAATCGCCAAGGAATGCTCCAAGTTTTATTGATAGCAATTACCTGAATGCCGAAAGAGCATCAAAAAATACAGAAATAAATATCAACAATTTAAAAACAAATAATATGGAAAAAAAAGAAATTTGGGTTTGTAACGTGTGTGGCTATGAATATAATCCGGCAGATGGGGATCCTGATTCAGGAATTGCTCCCGGAACAGCTTTTGAAGATATTCCTGACGATTGGGTTTGCCCTCTCTGCGGAGTTTCTAAATCAGACTTTAGTAAAAAGTAAATATTTTAAGTCAAGAAAATTTTGTATCGTTACATATATTATGTAGCGATACATTTTTTTTTGTCAATTTTTCAAATTTTTAGTAAAATATCTAAAAAAGCAACTACTCAGAATTATTATTGTCAAATAGAAAAAAATAAGGGAGTAAGCCCAAAATCCTAAAAAGAGTAGGCACAAATTAAAAAAATATTTTATAAAAAAATGAAAAAAATTATCGTCTTTTTTATTGCAATATTATTTGCAAGTTATTCACAATCACAAATTGTAGAAGGTACAATTATTACCGGTGATGGTTTAGATTTTAACAACGATGGAACTGTTGAATTTAGTATTAGTAGTGGCAATGGTACAAATGATTATATTATTTACTATGATATTAACACTGATAACAATGTTTGGACTATAGGTAATTTGGAAACTGGGAGTTGGGATCTTCCATCAAATTTAGCATTGGGAACAGAAATCGGAAGTACTGCGAACTGGGAAGCACAAGGAGATGCTAGTATGATTGATTGGCAAACTTCATCATCTGTAATTCCGACAAATACAGATTGCTACATTGGATTAAAATTTTTATTGGGAGCAAACACACACTACGGTTGGGCAAAAGTTAGAACTGCAGATGGTGAAACTTTCGATTGGTTACAAATTGCTTATGAATCTACTCCTAACACAAGTATAAACGCTGGTGAATTAGCAGGCGAAACAACAACATACACAATAACAGCTACAGCAGGTGCTAATGGTACAATTACACCAAGTGGAGCAATAACAGCAAACGCTGGAGAAAGCATGACTTTTACAATAGCTGCAAATTCAGGATATCAAATTGCAACTGTTCTTGTTGATGGCACAGATATGGGCGCTATTGCAAGTTATGAATTTACAAATATTTCTGCAGACCACAGTATTTCTGCAACATTTGAAGAAGAACCAATAACAACAACATACACAATAACCGCTACAGCAGGTGCTAATGGTACAATCACACCAAGTGGAGAAGTTACTGTTAATGAAGGTGAAGATCAAGCTTTCACAATTACAGCTAATACAGGTTATCACATTGTAAGCGTTCTTGTTGACGGATTTGAAGATGTTACAAACAGTTTAGTAGAAGGTGTTTACACATTTACAAACGTTGTTGCAAATCATACTATTAATGCAACTTTCGAAATTACAACAAATATTGCTGAAAATATCAGCGAAGTTTCTATTTATCCAAATCCAGTTTCTGAAATATTGAGCATTGAACTTACAGAACAAATCAACTCAATCGAAATTGTTTCAATGAATGGACAAATTATCAATAAAGTTAATGTTAATAGCAATAAATATAATTATAATGTAAACAATATTACTGCAGGTAACTATTTCGTAAATATCTATACAGATAACGGAATGATTACACGCGAAATTATTGTGAAAAAATAATTTATATATAATCAGTTTTCTATTTTACAGCCTGTTAATGCAGGCTGTTTTTTTTGTCTTATGGTGATTAAATCCAAAAAAATAAAGTTATTTTTGGCATAGAATTTGCTTTATAAATTATAAGAATAAATTAAAATATAAAGTTTTTTCATAGTTAAACTCGAATAGCAACAAATATCATTTTGTTGCTATTTTTTTTATATCAATCAGGATAATTAATTATAAAAAACAAGAAAAATTATAATTCCAACAAAATTGGACAATGGTCACTCATTACAATATCTTTGAGTAAATTAATGTCTTTAATATTATTTATTAATTGTTTTGAGCATAGAAAATAATCAATACGCCAACCCACATTTCTTTCTCTGGCATTTGTGCGCATGCTCCACCATGTATATTCCTTTTTGTCGGGATAAAGATAACGAAAAACATCAACTAAATCGGCATTCAAATAATTAGTAAAACCTTGTCGTTCTTCTTTTGTAAAACCTGCATTACCCTCATTCGATTTAGGATTTGCCAAGTCAATTTCTTGATGAGCAACATTCATGTCGCCACAGATAATGACGGGTTTCTTCTCTTCCAATTTTTTTATGTATTTCAACAAATTATTATCCCACTGTTCTTGACGGATGCTTAATCTCGATAAATCGTTCTTAACATTTGGTACATAAGTATTTATCAAATAAAAATCGTTATATTCAACAGTAATAACTCTTCCTTCAGATAACAAATTTCCATATTTGTCATTAAAGCCATCTTTCGAGAAATAATTATCAAAATCATAGCTAATAGACAAAAAAGAAGGACGCGATAAAATGGCAGTTCCGCTATAACCTTTTTTTTCTGCGGAATTAAAATTTACAGTATAATCCAAATTTTCAAAAATAGATAAATCTAATTGCGAATCATCTGCCTTTGTTTCTTGAAAACAAACAATATCGAAATCCTCATTTTCGAGCCAGCCTAAAAGACCTTTTTTCATTGCCGCCCTAATCCCGTTCACGTTAAAAGAAATAATTTTCATCTGTCTAATAATTATTGTTTATAACATTGTTTTATCTATTTCATTTACATTATATAAATTACAAAAGTTATCATCGAAACCAACAAAATTTAATTGATGATGATATTCTCCATCAAAAATATATTCCTTAATTTTCTTAAAATCGTCCTCATTATTTACAAAATCTAAATTATTTGTATTTATTACGAGAATTTTAATTTTATTTTGTTGACTGAAATAATTAAAATAAGCATCTTCAATTTCTTTCAAATAAGTAGCAGAAATATTTTGTTCGTATTCTCTGCCCCTTTTTTTAATATTTTCCAATAACTTATCAGTAGATTTGTGAAGATATACATATAAATCTGGTTTTGGGATATTTTCAAAAATAATGTCAAAAATACTTCTATACAATTTATATTCTTCGTTTTCTAATGTCCTTGAGGAAAATATCAAACTCTTCATCAAGAAGTAATCGGCAATGATAATATCGCTAAACAAATCGGGGAATAAGTGTTCTTTCATTTGTTTATAACGTGAAGATAAGAAAAAAAGTTCGGTTTGAAAAGCATATTTTTCTTTGTCTGCGTAGAATTTTCCCAAAAAAGGGTTCTCTTCAAACTGCTCTAAAAATAGTTTTGCATTTTTTTCTTCTACTATTTTTTTACATAAAGAAGTTTTTCCTGTACCGATATTTCCTTCAATTACAAGATATTTAATATTAGCCATTACAAATATTCTTCACTAAAATAATAATTTCAAATGTATAATAATTTTTTAAGATTTTTTCTTAAATTTGTAAAAATATTATTAAAAAATGAAAACTATTTTACCAATAATTTTTTCCGCCCTATTTTTTTTCATAATTATTGCTGCAAATGCACAAAATTATTATTATGTTTTTTTGACAGACAAAAAAGAAGTAAAAATAAATCCTCATGATTTTTTTGACCATAAAGCAATCGAAAGACGATTAAAATGCGGATTAGATCTTTTTGATGAAAGCGATTTGCCGGTAAATGAAAATTACAAAAATCAATTAGAATTACTAGCAGACGATTATGTTGGAGAAAGTCGTTGGTTTAATATGATTATGATGTCGGCAAGCGACAATAATATCAATATTGTTAAAAGTCTTCCTTTTGTAAAAAATGTTGTGTTGCTTAAAAACAATAGTTCTTTGGAACTAACAAAGTATGATGAAAAATCATCATCTGGAAATACTATCAACAATAGTTCAAATTCAGAAGATTTCTTATCCGACCAATTAAAAAGAATGGGAGGAGAATATTTTTTAAAAAACAATATCAATGGCAAAGGTGTTCGTGTTGCTGTTTTTGACGGAGGTTTTGTAAATGTAAATAAGCACATTGCTTTTCAACATCTTATAAAAAACGGGCAAATAATTAAAACTTGGAATTTTCCATTAAAAAAAGAAAACGTTTACGGCTGGAATCAACACGGAACAATGGTTTTGAGTTGCATTGCTGGAATAAAATATTCTGAAGAGAACAATAAAGAAATAACGACTTTACTAGGTCTTGCAACTGGTGCCGAATTTTTATTGGCAAGAACCGAAGTTAACAGCGAGCCAGCAAAAGAAGAATTTTGGTGGTTACAAGCCGTTGAATGGGCAGATCAAAACGGTGCGGACATTATCAACAGTTCTTTGGGTTATGGCATACAACGATATAGCTATAAAGATATGGACGGAAGTTCTTTAGTTGCAAAGGCAGCAAACATGGCAGCAAAAAAAGGAATGCTTGTTTGTAATTCCGCAGGAAACGAAGGTAGCGACAAAAATTGGATGAAATTAATAACGCCTGCCGATGCCGACAGCGTTCTCACAATTGGTGGTATTACAAATCAATTGAACGACTACAGAAGAATTTCATTCTCTTCTTATGGCCCTACTGCTGACGGAAGAAAAAAACCAAATTTGGTAAATTTTGGAGAAGCACAAGTAGCAAATCCTAGAAGTACCGATAAATATGAATCTGTATTTGGAACTTCTTTCTCTTCTCCCCTAACAGCCGGATTTGCTGCTTGTGCATTACAAACAAACCCAAAGCTAACAGCAATGGAACTTAAAACAGAAATGGAAAAATCAGGAGATTTATTTCCTTACTTCGATTATGCATTCGGTCATGGCGTTCCTCAAGCAAAATATTTTACCGAAAAGTCTTCCGCAATTTCTACAACAGCATCTTTTTCTGTAGAAGAATTTATTGATAATAATGACATAAACGGTAACAAAGAACAAATAAAAATTACTATTCTAAATTACCCTGATAACAAAAACGAAAATTATTTGTGGTATAATATTCAAAACGAAGATGGAACTCTAAAATATTACGCTCAAATAAAAATTAAAAATAACACAAATAATATTTCAGATACATCCGCAAAACAAGAAATATTAATAGATAAAAGCGATTTTAATGGCAATAAAACATTAAATATATTTTATAACAATTATTTTCAATCATACAAGCCTAAAAAGACAAACAACAATATTGAAAATAGTTTCTTATCAGACATAAAATCTGCTAATAATTATGCTGTATTATCTGTAAATGTAAAAAATCAAGAAGAAAAGATTTCAAAATGGGGAAATTTTTCTAAACATTACATGACGGGATATTTTTCTTGGTCAATGTATATTCCAACTACTTTCATGGAAAAAAACTATTCTGTAAAATATGGGAAATCAATAGATTATAATTTTGGATTTAGATATAAATACAATATTTGCAGTTGGTATTCAATTGGTACAAACTTAGAAATTGGCGGACAATCATTTTCTCTTACAAAAGAAAGATTAGATTTTTCACCGGCAGACATTCCGCCATACGACAGTAAAATCGAAAAAAACAAATTTGTAACATTCAGAACAAATTTAGAATTATATCAACGTTTCAATTTTCTTAAAGGAGGAACGGGTTGCTTATTCCTAGATTTAGGTATTTATGGAGGAGTTTCAAGTTGGGGAAAAGTTAAACAAGAAATTAAGTTTGAAGCATCTAAAATATCTTTAAGCAAAGAACAAAAATTGAATAACGAATTATTTGATTATGGAGTAAGGGCAAGATTTGGATACAGTTGGTTCGCTTTATATGCACAATATAAAATTGCAAATAATTATTACAACAAAGATTATTTCTTTATTGCTCTACCAAAACTTTCAGTTGGTTTTGAATTGAGTATTCCTATTCCTTAATAATATTTAATAATTCACTTTATCATGAAAAAAGTAACATTAATTTTAGTGTTTATTCTGATTTCTGTTGTGAAATTTTTTTCTCAAAGCGACAGTGTAAAATACGATTTAATGTTTCAGTTTTCTGATGGCTTATATTTGAATTTTGAGCAATTAAAAAATAATAGCCCGATAAATTTTTCTCAAATCTACGATTTTACATTCACTGAAAATGATTTATCGTATTTTGATAATGCTAAACAAATTCGTTATTACGACGATTTTGGTAATTTAATTACTGTAAACAAAAGAAACATTTGGGGCTATTGTATTTCTGGTCATCCATATATATTTTATGCCGATAAATTTAACATGTTGTCAAATATAGGGGAAATATCATTTTTTGTTACCACAATTATAACTAGACGCTACGTTCAAGATCCTATGATAATGACTTCTTATGGGCACTTCGTGCCGGGGATGGGATATGAGAGTTATGTAGAAGAAGTTCAATCTTTTATTATTAATTGGGAAGACGGAAATATTTATAAATACAGTGCTGAATCGCTCGTTCCCATATTAAAAAACGATAACGAATTATTTACGGAATATGACAAATTATCTAGAAGGAAAAAAGATAAAGAAAAATACAATTATATATTAAGATATAATGAAAAACATCCAATATATTTTCTCAAAAAATAATGTTTTTATTCATTAAAAAGAACCCACAAACCAGGATAATTTGTTGATTGAGATAAATTTAGCAGATCATTTTGTGCTTCTTCTTCTGAAGAGTATGATTTTATTGAAACTCTGTACAATTTACCCTCTTCGCTAATAATTTCGGATTTATAGCCTTTTTGTATCAATTCATTTTGAAAATTTACAGCATTTTGGT
Organism: uncultured Bacteroidales bacterium; assembly: GCA_964493875.1. Classification (GTDB taxonomy): domain Bacteria; phylum Bacteroidota; class Bacteroidia; order Bacteroidales; family ML635J-15; genus Bact-19. Next base: position 22,069 of record CAZBPT010000011.1, read on the forward strand.
AAACCTTAAAAGCACCTGCAATTGTGTATGCAAGGTTCGTTGTACTTTGCTTAATTTGAATTGTTGCTTCTGTATTATTTTCTTCTAAGACAGGTTCTTCAGCCACAATATTTTCTGATACAGGATTAACAGCAGTATCAATTATTTCTTCTTTTACTGTTTCTTTATCTGTATTAACAATTTGTTTTTCGGGAGTTTTTACCATTTCTGTCGGGAAAATTGAAGCATGATTATTTAGTCCCGAATTGTCGATTGGTATAAAATTTCTAAATAAGAATATCGCACCGACCAAAGAAGCTGCAGCTACTGGAGCAGTAATCCACCATAAACGATTTCTCTTGTTAGTCTTTCTTGTAATTTGAGTATTTATTTTTACAACAGGAGTCGTTTTTTGCAAATATGGATAAATAAAATTACCTAGTCCATAAGAATCATTATTAAATTTTTCGTTTGGATTGGCAACGAAAGACAATTCATTATTTTGAAGAGAAAAAGTTCCAATTTTATTCAAAGAAAAACTATTCCCTGATTGTAAAATATTTTTTATTTCAGCAACATATCTATCAATTAAAGTAGATGCTTGTGTAAAAGAGAGATTGTGTTTTGTTGCAAGGTAATTTGCGAGCAAAGTATCGTTGTGATTAATTTCCGAATTAAAAATGACTTCTCTTTTAGGAGGAGCAAATTCCTGTTTTACAAAATTAACTGTAGCAGGGCAATCTCTGGAAATAAAAGCCCCGAAGTTAGGGATAATAACACAGTCATTATCATTAATTAATTGATATATAGTATTGTCAAAATTCATTTCAATTTATTTATTGTTTGTAAAAGTACAAAATATTTTTAAAAAAACAAAATTATCTTCCTTCAACATTTAGAACATTTGTAAATTTTTTCAATATTTTAAGTACCAAGAAAATAAGAAGTCCAACAGAAAAGATTATTATCCATTGAATATCAAGACAAAAATTTCTATAAACAATAATATGGGAAATATATCTCATAAATGTCATAATTAAAATAAGATTGAAAAAACCATTATATTCTCTTTTCAAAACATTACGAACAGAAAATGTCATATTGCTTTTTTTGAATTTAGAAAAATTTGGAATAAAAGCAGGCGTAACGTTTGCCCAATTTAAGTATTGATCACCAAATTTTTTGCGTAAGAAATCTTCTTCAGCATACATAATTCTTTCATAATACAGCCAATAAGCAAGACAGAAGAAAAGGATGAACCACAAATCCAAAATCATCAAACAAGGAGCCAACCACATAAAGAAGTTTCCCAAATAAAGAGGATGTCTCACAACAGAATAAATTCCTGTTGTATTAACAACTTCAGCAACTTGTCCTTCTGAAGTATTTCTTCCACTTGTTCCTTTGGGGGTAAATCCTACTGTTAATATTCTAATAGTAAGCCCAATAAATCCGATACATAGGAAAATCAAATCAAGCCACCAACCGGTAATTGTAGTTTTTTGGAAATTGAGCCAAACAAACCAGGCCATTCCAGGAATTAGAATAAGAAGAGGTAAAAAACTTCTTTTTTTAAACAAAAAGTTGCCACTTTTAGCAAATGATTCTTGTAAAGCCATTATTTGGTATTTTCAACAAATTTAACAAAGGAATTTAAGATTTCAAGACCGTCAATATTATGAAGTTCAATATCTGCAGCTCTTTCAGGGTGAGGCATCATTCCGAAAACATTTTGATTTTTATTACAGATTCCAGCGATATTCATCAAAGATCCATTAGGATTAGATTTTTCGTTTAGATGACCGTCTTTATCGCAATATCTCCAAACTATTTGATTGTTGCAAACCATTTCTTGAAGAGTTTCTTCACTAGCATAATATCTTCCTTCGCCATGAGCAATAGGAATATTTAATATTTGCTTCGAAAGATATTTAGTCATTGCGGTATTATTATTTTCAGCAACAATATATTGATTTCTGCAAATAAATTTTTGGTTCGTATTATGCAAAAGAGTTCCGGGCAACAAACCGGCTTCGCACAAAATCTGGAAACCATTACAAACACCGAAAACATAGCCACCATCATTTGCGAATTTCACTACTGATTCCATTATTGGAGAAAATTTAGCGATAGCACCAGAGCGAAGATAGTCGCCATAGGAAAAACCTCCCGGTACAGCAATAATATCACAATTTTCAAGATTAGTATTAGTATGCCACAATCTTACGGTATCAATGCCAATGATATTTTGCAAAGAATAAACCATGTCGTGGTCACAATTTGAACCAGGGAAAACAATTACACCAATTTTCATTTATTATCAATTTAAAAATTCATCCTTTTTACTATTATCGGTAAGCTTCAGAATACTTATTACATCAGGAGTAATATCAATACTATCTTTTGAATTAAAGAGTAATGAATTACTGTCAAAAACATAAAGTAAGCCTTTTTCTTCGCCAACAATTTTTATAGCGTCCTTTATTTTGGAAAAAAAGGGCTCCCATAAAGAAGCCTCTTTTTCTTTAAGCAAAGTTATTGCATTTTGCTGAAAAACATATATCCTATCCTTTAAAGAAGAATATTCATTTTCTGCTTGGCTTTTCTTCTTTTTATTTCTTGAACTACCCAAACTACTAATTTCTTCTTCTTTTTTTCCCAATTCTTTATGTAAGTCTATCAATTGAGATTCCATAGATCTGGCAAAATCTGCGAATTGATCTTTTACCATATCCTTTTCTGGAAGTAAATCAAAAACATCATCAATATTTATGTGCCCGAATTTTGATTTTCTCATTAATAGCCAAATTATTTTAAATTCAATTTTGCCTTAACGTTTTCTGAAATGTCAACACTTTCAGGTGCTGCATATAATAAAGACGATGCATCTAAAACATAAGTAAGGTGCATTTCTTTACCTACTTCTTTAATAGCATCTTTAATTTTTGTATAGATAGGTTCAAGAACAGCTGCTTCTTTATCTTGTAAATCTTTTTGAGCTGTTTGTTGGAACATTTGTATCTTTTTTTGTGAATTTAAAAGGTCTTGTTCTTTCATTTGTCTTACAGCAGTAGATGCATTTTCTTTTTCAATATAAGCACGATAATCAGTTTCGAGATCTTCATATTGTTTGTAAAGAGTTGTTAATTGGTCTTCCAATGTTTTTGCATATTCTTCCAATGTTTGTTTTGAGGTTTGTTTTTCAGGCATTAATTCGAATATTGCATTAGAATCTACATGTCCAATTTTTACAGCTTGAGAGAATCCAGTATAACAAAATGCTGTTATTAATAATAAACTTAGAATTACTTTTTTCATATTATTTTTTATATTTTATAAATTAATTTTTACTTAACGTCAATATTTCTTATTTGTTATATAAACACAAATATTAGACCTTTTTATAAAAATTTAAACAAAAATAATATTTTATTATTAATTTTCCAATTTTGCCGTTAAAATAAATCTATTATTTCTTTGACGATATCTTTTGTTGCTTCAGGTCTAGCAAATTTTTTAATATTGATTGAAAGGAGCTTGGATTTTTCCTCATCATCAATTAATTCTATCACTGCAGGAACAAGTGAAGCAACAGAATCTTTATCGTATATTGTCATAGCGGCATCTTTTTCAGATAAAGCTAAAGCATTCTTAGTTTGATGATCCTCTGCAACATTAGGAGAAGGAACAAAAATAACGGGTTTTGCAACAATGCTTAGTTCTGAAATAGAACTTGCACCGGCTCTGGAAACAATGACATCGGCAACAGAATAAGCATAATTCATTTTTTCAATGAACGGTAGTACTTGTATAAAATCGTTCTCAATATTATTTTCTTTGAAATAATTATCGCAACGTTCTCTCATTTCTTTTTCATAAAATCTGCCAGTCTGCCATAATATTTGTATATTCTTACTTTGAAAGCTATTAAGATTTTGGACAATACTTTCATTTATAGTTCGTGAACCTAAACTGCCACCCAAGATTAATAATGTTTTTTTATTAATATCGATATTAAAATAATTATACGCTTCATTGGATTTAGAAATTATTGTAGTAATATCCTTTCTAATAGGATTTCCTGTAATGATAATTTTGTCCTTTGGAAAAAATCTTTCCATATTATCATAAGCGACAAATATTTTTTGTGCATTGTCTGCAAGTTTTTTATTTGCTTTTCCGGGAAAAGAATTCTGTTCTTGAATAAAATATGGAATATTTAATTTTTTAGCAGCATAAAGAGCGGGATAACTTGCAAATCCGCCAACACCAACAACGAAATCAGGATTAAAGTCTTTTAGAATTTTTATTGCTAAGTTTTTACTTTTAAAATAATTTCTTACAAATTTGAATATTTTTATTGAGATTTTTCTTGGAAAGCCAGTAATTGGAAGTCCTAAAATCTTATAACCTGCAGCAGGAACTCTTTCCATTTCCATTTTTCCATTTGCGCCAATAAAAAGAATATCGGCATCGGGATATTGAGATTTTATTTCATTTGCTATCGATATTGCAGGAAAAATATGACCACCCGTTCCACCTCCACTAATTACAACTTTGTATGACATTATTCTAAATTTTGAATTATTTCTATTGGATTTTCTTCGTCTTCCTTTCCTCTTATTCCATCTTCCGTATCATTATCGCTATATCTATTTTGGTCGTCATCAGTATCATTTTGTTTTTCATCTTCATCAAGTTCATCAGCAGTTTTATTAGATTTGAGATTTTTATCTTTGTAAGTTTTCATATTAAAATTATTTAGAACGCCCAATGCAAAACAAACAAATAAAGTAGAAGTTCCACCAACACTTATCAATGGTAACGACTGTCCTGTATTAGGAATAAGATAAAGATTTACCATAATATGAATTAAAGCCTGCATAACTATTAGAAAAGCAAAGCCAAAACAAAGATAAATATCAAATTTATTTTCTAATTTTCTCATAATACTTATAGAAAACCAGAAGATATATATATAAGGGCAGAAAATAAAAATTATGACAAAAATTCCATATAAAAAACCATACTCTTCAACGATGACGCTAAAAGAAAAATCACTTTCAAATTTCGCAATATTATGTTTATTAAGTGAATTTGCAGGTCCTCTTGCACCGTCTTGAATAGCTAAAAGAGCTTGATAAGTTTGATTATCGGATTTTTCATCATATACCCAATAATTAAACCAAGTTAAAATTCTGTTTCTATGTGTTTCGTTTCTTGAATAATCCAATCCACTTTCTCCTGCAAGATTTGTAATATAAGCTCGTACTTTATTAGCAACAGGTTTGTCAGGATATTCTTCTTCCAGATAATTAACGGTTTCAACATAACTGTCGTTTTTCTCAATTTTCATATATATAATTGAGCTGAAAACTAAAATTAGAAAGCCGGCAAGACAAACAGAAAAAATTAAAAGTTTATATTTTCTTTTCAGGTCGCTGATAAAAAGCATAGCGAAATAACATATTATCAATATAATACAAGTAGAAAGATTATCAGTAAAAATCAAAGCCCAAGAAATAAGAGCTGGTCCGAGGCATTTTAATAAGCAAATTAAATATGGAGATTTTATATTAAAAATAAGAAAATTGAATGGTTTATTTATTTTTTCCTCAGCACGAGAAAAAACTTGAGCCATATACAAAACGAAAAAAAATCTCAAAAAGTCGAATGTATTAAAAGAGTGTCCTGCAATTTCTATTGCACGACTAGAACTTGCTGTATTTTTTCCCCAAAAAATTGTAATAAAAACAATAATTACAGAGAGCAACCATAGGATTTTAGAAAATTTTTGTAGATTAGCAGTTTTGAAAAACTGGAAAAAAATCATTATTCCGATACCACAAATAACAATAAGAAAATTTGCAAATAGCCTACTAGGGACAACAGACATTTTAAACAGGAGAGAAAAAACCAGTAAAATTCCTATATTTATCCACAGAAGTATATTTCCCTTAAAGATAGCAGAAAAGGAAATGTTCTCAATAATTGTTACGAATTTCGATTTGTTATTTGTATTTTCCAATTTACAGTCTTCTTACGTTTTGTTTAAATTGTCTTCCTCTATCTTCGTAATTGTTGAACAAATCGAAACTTGCACAAGCAGGAGATAATAACACAGTATCGCCTTTTTCTGCAAAGTTATAAGAAAGAGCAACTGCCATTTCCATAGAATCTGCATCAGCAATTTTTTCAACAACAGAATCAAAAGCCTTATGAATTGCAGCGTTATCTTTACCTAAACAAACAATGGCTTTAACTTTTGCTTTAACCAAATCAAGAAGTGTTGAATAATCGTTGCCTTTATCTATACCACCAACAATCCATACTGTATTTTCGCTAACAGATTCTAAGGCATACCAAGTTGAGTTAATATTAGTAGCTTTTGAGTCATTAATGAACGTTACACCACCAACATTAAGAACCGGTTCAAGCCTGTGTTCTATACTTTGAAAATTGGAAAAAACATCTTTAATATATTTATTATGGATATTTGATGCTGCAGCAACGATTCCAGCAGCCATTGCATTATAAACATTGTGTTTCCCGTTTAATGTTAATTCATTTATATTCATACTAAAAACTTCTTTTTTGTTAATTATATATTTTATATTCTTATCAATTAATACTGCACCATTTGTTACAGTATCTTTATTTTGTGAAAATTCAAACATCTTTGCGTTTGTTTTTATATTTTTTAGTTCATTCAAAATCACTTCATCATCAGAACAATAAATAAAACAGTCGTTATCGGTCATATTCTGAATGACTCTAAATTTTGCATTTATATAATTTTGAAAACTATAATTATATCTGTCGAGATGGTCAGGAGTTATGTTAAGTAATATTGCGATTTCGCTTTTGAAATCATACATATTATCCAATTGGAAACTACTTAACTCAATAACATAGTAGTCATATTTTTCGAGAGCAACCTGCAAAGCAAAACTTTTTCCGATATTTCCGGCAAGTGCCACATTCAATCCTGCATGTTTCAAGATTTCGTAGATAAGAGTTGTTGTAGTTGTTTTTCCATTACTACCGGTAATACATATTTTTATTGCATCAGTATATCGTGCGGCAAACTCTATTTCAGAAATAATTGGGATATTTAAAGATATAACTTTTTTAATAATATCTGTTTTATCTGCAATTCCGGGAGATTTAACCACTTCAATGCAAATATCCTTATTTTCAAGGAGTTCCAAAAGATGCGAATGGCTTTTTTCTTCAAAATCTATATTATGCTCTTGAAGATTTTTCTTATATTTTTCATCAATAGTACCGAAATCAGAAACAAATACGTGAAAATTTTTAACTTTTGCAAGAACAGCAGCACCAGTACCGCTTTCTCCTGACCCGATACATATTATCCATTTTTTCATTATCTAAGTTTTAATGTTATGATTGAAATTACAGCGAGGAGAATAGAAATAATCCAAAAGCGGACAGCTATTTTTGTTTCAAACATATTTTTCATTTGAAAATGATGATGTATAGGTGCTTTTAAAAAATATTTCCGTTTTTCTCCATATTTTTTTATAGAATATTTAAAATATCCTTTTTGGATTATCACCGATAATGTTTCAACTAAATAAACACCGCACAAAATTGGCAGTAGTAATTCCTTTTTGATAATTATTGCAATTACGGCAATTATTCCACCGATAGTAAGAGAGCCTACATCGCCCATGAATATTTGTGCCGGGAAACAATTAAACCAAAGGAAAGCAATTGCAGCACCTATAAAAGAAGCAATAAAAACAGTAAGTTCTCCAGTATTTGGTAACCACAAAATATTTAGATAATTAGCAGCAATAGCGTTACCAGAAACATAAGCCAAAATTCCTAACGCCACCCCAACAATTGCCGCGACTCCAACGTTTAATCCATCTAATCCGTCAGTTAAATTTGAACCGTTGGAAACTGCCGTAACAATAAAAATTGTTGCCAAAATAAAAATTATCCAGCCGTATTTTTCTGCTTTGTCGCCCAAAAACCACAATAATGATGAGTAATCAAATTCGTTGTTTTTAAAAAAAGGAATAGTTGTTTTTGTAGTTTTTATGTCTGTATAACTAATCGAATCATTTGAAACTGTTTTACTTGCGCTAGCAATTTCATATTTATTATCAATGTCATTGGTTTTATATCTTACAACAACATCAGGAGAAAGATATAAGATTCCACCAACAATAACTCCGATGAATATTTGGCAAATAAGTTTCATTTTTGCACTAAGCCCGGCTTTATTATTTTTATGTTTTATTTTTAAGTAATCGTCAATGAATCCGAAGAAAGCGAGCCAAACAGTTGTGATTATCATTAAGATAATATAAATATTTGTAAGATCTGCTAGCAATAATGTACTCAACAAAATAGCGATAACGATAATAATACCGCCCATTGTTGGTGTTCCTTTCTTTTCCATTTGACGGAAAAGTTCGCTGTTTTTATCAATATCTTTAACTCTGATTTCGCCAATAATTTGTTTTGACTTCATATATTTTATGGTCCTTTTGCCAAAAATAATACCGAAGAGTAGCGATAGAACAAAAGCCAAACCTGCTCTAAACGAAATATATTGGAAGACACCAGCTCCGGGAAGTCCTAATTTTTCAAAATAATCGAATAAATAATACAACATAATTATAATTCATTAAAATAGTTATTAATAATTTCCTTATCGTCGAAATGGTATTTAGTACCGTTAATATCTTGATATTTTTCGTGTCCTTTTCCAGCAATCAATATAATGTCATTTTCTTTTGCCAAAAGGTAAGCAGTTCTAATAGCATCTTGACGATTTAAGATTTGATTTACTTTTGTCTTTTCTTCGTTATTGATGCCAGCCATCATTTCATTAATTATAGTTTGAGGGTCTTCGCTTCTGGGATTATCGGAAGTGAATATAACCTTGTCGCTCAATTCGCAAGCAATTTTAGCCATTTTGGGTCTTTTACTTTTATCTCTATTTCCTCCACAACCCACAACGGTAATAATATCTCCAACATTTTTTCTATCGCGAATTTCCTTAATTGTAGTTAAAACATTTTCGAGAGCATCAGGAGAATGAGCATAATCAATAATAGCAAAAACGCCATTTTTAGATTTTATTGAATCAAAACGACCTTCAACTGGGAACAAATTTGGAATAGTTGAAATAATTTCTTCTTTGGAAAATCCGCATAAAATTGCAGTAGAATAAATTGTTAAAATGTTATAAGCATTGAACCTACCGGTAAAATTAGTGTTAATAGTATCATCATTAATTTTAAGTGTCATTCCGGCAAATTCATCAGAAATTATTTTTGCAGAAAAATCCACATTTTCATTTATGGAATAATAGAATTTACGTGCTTTTGCAGAATCGCAGATTTTTTCGCCGTAAGCATCGTCTTTATTGCTTAACAAGAAAGATTTTTCTGGCATATTTGTAAAAAACATTTTTTTGGCATGGAAATATTTTTCGAAATCTGTCAAGTTTTTTTGTCCTTTAACTCTATCAAAATGATGTTCATCTAGATGATCGTGAGTTAGATTTGAAAAAACTCCGCCGTAAAAATGCAATCCGTGAATTCTTTCCTGATAAATAGAGATAGAGGAAACTTCCATGAAACAATATTCGCAACCTTCTTTCACCATTTTAGCCAAATATTTATTTAAGTTTACAGAGCTTGGCGTTGTTACTCCAGTTGCAAAAACTTTATTTTCAACTTTGATATTGATTGTAGAAATAAGTCCTGCTTTATGATTTAGCATATTTGACAAATTATACAAAGAGGTTGCTGTAGTTGTTTTTCCGTTAGTACCAGTAATACCTATCAGTTTTATTTTTTTTGATGGATTTCCATAATAAATTTTTACAAGTTTAGCTCTTAGTATTCTTAAGAATCTTATAAGGCATGGGAATAAGCGAATTAATTTTTGACGAGTAGGAATAGCCATATTATTTGTTTTTTAATGTTAAAGTTATTGATTGTCCTTTAATAATTTTCCTGCCATTAACGATACTTTGTTTTTTTACAACGCCGTTACCGATAACTTTCACTTTGAGTCCTCGTTCTTCGAGTATTTCCACTGCATCTCTAAGACCAAAGCCAAGAACATTAGGGACGAGATTTTCATTATTTAATTTATTAATATTAATTTTAATTTCATTATCAGAAGGAGAAAAAGCTCCCCATTTATATTTAATTCTATTTTCTTGTGAATCATAACCTAAATAAGAAAGGATATTATTTAATTCAAACAAATTACCTTTTTCAGATTTAGGAAAAATATCGGGTAAGTTTTTGGAATTTTTAGAATAAAATTTAGAATTTA
>CAZBPT010000011.1:32476-48135 GCA_964493875.1 uncultured Bacteroidales bacterium
AGAACATATTTTCGGATTAAGAACTTCTTTATCAAAGACAACAGTTTTATTATTAGCAGAAACAATAGAATCAACAAAAAGGGGTCTTAGCATTTCGCCATTGTTTGCAATAGCATTATAAAGAGTAAGAATTTGAAGTGGAGAGACTTCCCATCCGTAACCATGAGACAATTTCACATATGCAACTTCATCAGTAACAATATTTGCCTTTCGTTCGCCGGGGATAGAAACACCTAATAGAGTATCGAGATACAATTTGTGAAGTCCTTTATAAAATTTTTGAGGATTTCGTTGATAATATTTATCAATTAATTTTGCAAAACCGATATTTGAAGATTTTTCAAATATATCTTTAATGCTTAATTTTCCGTATTTTACAGGGTCGCTAACCGTTATTTTTGATTGTCCGATATTAATTGTAGCTTTACCTTTTTCGCAATCTATTGTATCATTAATGTCAATATTATAATCTTCGAGAGCAAGGAGTAAAGAAGCCAATTTAAAAGTAGAACCAGGTTCGGGTCTCGGTATTTTTCCTTGAGGGAAATCGCTGTTTTTTACACTTCCAGCAGCATAATTCAAATCTTCTTCATATAAAACAGTATCTTTATATCTTTTTACTCCTAAATTTGCAATAGCTCTAATTTTTCCTGTAGAAACTTCCATCAAAATTGCAGTTCCCCATTCGGCACCTGTTTCATACAGCTTTCTTTTAAGTTCGCTATCAACAAAATTCTGATATGAAATATTAATAGAGGAATAAATATCTTTTCCCTCAGCAGCTTCCTTTAAAACACCATAATCGAGCAGAGCCCAATTTCCATCTTCTATTTTTTTATGTAAGCCTATGCCAATTTTTTCTTGTAAAATATCATTATAAAATTTTTCTAAACCATAACTGCCCTTTGCTACTTCCTGATAAAAAAACGGCTGAATATTTTCTTCCTTAATAATAGAAAAATCACCCTTTTCATACATTTCATTATATTGAGGGTTTTCAATTATACATAAAGAATCGCTATTATTGCCGATAGTACGAAAAGCAAGATTTTTATAAGGATTTTTTCTCATATACATCAAGCTGTTATATTTATTTCTTCTCGTAGTTATAGATTTATTTATTAGGGTAATAATTTTGGTATTTACAGTATCTCTATTATGAAGTTTTTTCACATAATTATTCCATTTTTCAATTTCTTTAAAACGAACTTTTTGTTTCAAAAAATACTCCTTGTCTTTAGCATTGGAATTCTTCTGGTTATCATAAAATTTTAGCAATGCTTTTTCTTTATTAAGAGAAAAAATTAAATTTAGTTTTTTTAAGAGAAAAGTTACTGCTTCATCAAATTCTTCTTCGGATTCGAAGTTCTTTTTTTCTTTAAAAAGAGCATCATAATCAATAATAATATCGTAGTAAACAGTAGAAATATCTTTAAAATCTTTGAAGACAATTGAATTCGCAATAATGTTTTTTACGCGTAAATCAGATTCGAGGGAATCCGGTAATGATTCCAAAAAAATATCCCATTTATTTTTATCAAAAGCACTTGCCCATTGACTAATTTCATAAGCTCTCAATCGATTTTTTTTCTCAATTTTTCTCTCTGAATTCAACCTTTTCAAAAGGTCTTTCTTTTTTGTTTGGGGAAAAATCGTTGTCAACTCATCAAAGACAGATGAGACAATATCATTTATTTCTTTTTCTGTTTTAAAATACTCAGCTTTTGGTGCTGGCAATAACTCGTCAAGAGATAGAAGAACTTTATAATCAACGAGAACATTATAGCGTTGTAAAGAAATAGCCAAAATTTCATTATCGGAAGAGTAGATACTTCCTCTAACAGGGACAACAACTTTCACAGATTTAGTATCTTTCAAAGGTTTTGAAATTTTCAAAACTACCAGTCTAACTGTTATCAACAAAGTAATAACAATTAGTACTGCAAAAATTATTTTAGTACGAAATAATATTTTATTCTCCACCTTCGACATGATATTTTATTATTGTAGTAGCTTTTGTTTTTTTTGATTTCTCTTTTGAAACAAGATTTGAATTATATTTCTTTAATTTTTTTTCTATTTCAAAAACATTACTTTTTCCGGCAACAATAAATTCCAATTCAGTTTTCTTTGCCCTTAGCCTTTCGTTTTCTTTTTCGATTAGAATTTTTTCTGTACGTTTTTTATCTGAATGAACTGCATTTCCAATATACAATAGCAGTAGAAGAATAATAAGAAAAGAAATTTTTTTATTATTAATAAAAATATCGGTAGCAATTTCGCCACGGAATGTTTTTATTAAAATATCTTTTATTTTTTCTTTTATTTTGTTATTATTCTCTTTCATTTTTTTCAGCGATTCTTAATTTTGCAGATTTTGAACGAGGATTTCTTTCAAGTTCCTCGTCTGATGGGATTATTGCCTTTCTATTTATTGCAGTCAGGCATGAAGGTTTGTTTCCAAAAATATTTATATTATCAGGTTCTATAGTGCTACCATATCTGATTAAATTTTTAACTCTGATATCTTCCAAAGAATGGTATGAAATAAAGGACAGCCTAGCTCCTATTTTTAAAAATTGCGGAATAGAATTTAAAAATTCTTCAAGGGCAATCATTTCGTCATTCACAGCAATTCTTACAGCCTGAAAGACCTGAGCAAAATATTTATTTTCTTTAAATTTTTGTGCCAACGGCGTTATTATATCAAGAAAATCTTCAATAGTATCAATTTTTTTATTTTCTCTGTAAGTAATTATCCTTTCGGATAATCTTTTCGAATTATTTATGTCGCAATAATTATTAAAAATGTATAATAATTTTGATTCATCGTAAGAATTTAATATTTCGACTGCGGATAATTTTTGTTTGTCATTCATTCTCATATCTAGATTACCACCTAGTCGAAAAGAAAACCCACGATCTTTTTCATCAAACTGATGAGAAGAAACTCCAAAATCGGCTAATAAACCATCAATTTTTTGAATATGATAATATTCGATATAATTTTTCAAATATCTAAAATTGCCAAAAATGAAAGTAAATCTTTCATCGTCGATAATATTATTTTTGGCATCAGAATCTTGGTCAATAGCAAACAATTTACCTTTATGAGACAAGCGTTTTAAAATTTCGCGACTATGACCTCCACCACCAAAAGTTGCGTCAAAATAGCAACCATCGGGATTAATGTTCAAGCCATCTACACTTTCTTTTAACAACACTGGTTCGTGGTACATACTATAAATTTATTAATAAGTATTATTCGGAAAAAATAAAATCGCCGCCTAATATGTCCCCCGCTAATTCTGCAAATGATTCTTCCGACATTTCTTCTTTTTCGTATTGGTCTTTTGTCCAAATAGCAATAATATCGCCTTTCGCTTCAAAAATTAGATTTTTACTGTCGCCCAAGAAATCTATCAATCGTTTTGGTATTAACAATCGGTTACTTTTGTCGAGAATAATTTCGGAACTTCCTCTATTATACTCTGTTAAAAATTTTGAATGTTTTTTATTAAAAGGGTTCAAACGTTTTTTTAAAATGTCATTCTGATTTTTCCACTCTGCTATCGGGAATAAAAGTAAATTTTTTTCGTATATGTCTTTTTTTATTACAAAAACTTTTTCATCTTGCTTATCATCGAGTTGTCGCAACAGTTGAAAGGGAAGAACTACTCTTCCTTTTTCGTCTAATTTTGCATCATATTCTCCAATAAACATATTAAATCAATTATAATTGTAAAATTACAAAAAAAATATCCCATTTCCAAACATTTTTCTCCATATTTTTCCACAAATAGGAGTTATTAACAAAAATTTTTCTTTTATTTTTCTAAACACAAGAATATCAGCTTGTTAAAAATTGGAGATTTTTGTTAAAAAAATCTCTCATTTAAAGAAAAAAAATCAAAATGTCTTGGAGAGGTTAAACGAGATAAAATAAGCACTAAAGCATTAAAAATATTATGGAAAAGTAAAATCCAGATGCTAATATTCCAAATGGATTTTTTCATAATTTTTTAAATATCAACAAAGAAGCCGACAAAACAGACTTTGTTTAGATATTAAATTTTATGTGCTAGTTAAAAAGGGTAATTTTTTAAAGAAAAATCTATTTCCTCAATATTGTGTTGTTTCAAAAATTGATTTGTTTTTGAAAAATGTTTAGAATTAAAAAATCCGTTATAAGCGCTAAGTGGCGATGGATGTGCTGCTTTTAGAACAAGATGTTTCTTTGTATTGATTAATGCTTCCTTTGACTGTGCATATTTTCCCCATAAAAGAAAAACAAGATTTTCTTTTTTATCGCTTAATAATTTAATCACATTGTCGGTGAACATTTCCCATCCACGATTTGCGTGAGATGCCGGTGAATCTTTTCTTACTGTAAGAACAGAGTTTAGCAAAAAGACTCCTTGTTCTGCCCATTTTGATAAATTACCGTGATTCGGAATCTGGAAGCCCAAATCATTTTTAAGTTCTTTATAAATGTTTAGCAATGATGGTGGAGCTTTTACTCCATAAGGTACCGAAAAGCAAAGCCCATGAGCCTGAAAATCTCCATGATACGGGTCTTGGCCAATAATCACTACTTTTACCGAATCAAAGGGAGTAGAATTAAACGCATTAAAAATTTGATTTCCTTTTGGGAAGACAGTATATTTTTGTTTTTCCTCGATAAGAAATTTCTTTAAATTTTCCATGTACTCTTTATGAAATTCCTCTTCTAAAAGAGCCAGCCAAGATTCTTCTAAATTAATTTTATCTGACATTTATTTTTAATAATAATTTTCTTAATTTCTTCTTTATCGTTTGATATTTTAATATCTTTAACTTTATTTAAAGTAATTTTAGAAATAAATTTTTCAATATCATTAAAAACGTCAACAATTTTCAGATTATATTTGATATAAACATAGAAAGAAAGACTGTTATTATTTGTATCAAACAATTCTAATTCTCCCTCAAATTTAGAAGCTATATAATTTGACAATTCCAATAGAATATACTTTGCCTCGTTTGGCAATAAGTTTTTTGCATAAAAAATCGAAACAAAATATTTTATCTTATTTTCTCTACCTCCTAATCCGCTAAAAATAAAAATGGGTACAAAGGAGTTATTGTCGAGTAAAGATTGTTCTAAAAAGCCCTTAGAGATTAATAAAGCAAGTTTCAAGTATGGTGCAATTTGAGTTTTTTCGTTTTTTTTGTTTTTTGATTCATTTTCAAGAAAGCGATAACTTTCAACAGAGCAATGTAGAACGATTTCTACGAGGTATTTTATTTTTGTTTCAAATTTTTTTGCATTATTATATTTATCAAGAATAATAGAAAGATTTTTCTTCATAATATTCTTAATTTGGATTTCAGAATAACTTGAAATTAGTTTTTCAAAGCATTCAATGTTTTCAGTGTTATTATCCCATTCTACGATAATAACTTGTTTGCTTTCGGCATTTCTAACTGATGCAGGTATGTTGTATCTCATGTAAATAAAAATTAATCAATGTTCATTTCACCAATTCTGTCATTTATTGAATCGTCATCATTTGCTTTTGAAGAGATGAGATTTACAGTTTTGTTATGTTCAAAAGTATCACTAGTTTTTTTTGTATCACCTCGGAAAGGATGTCCAGTTTCAAGATTTGTAAATTTAGTTAGCC
Organism: uncultured Bacteroidales bacterium; assembly: GCA_964493875.1. Lineage (GTDB taxonomy): Bacteria > Bacteroidota > Bacteroidia > Bacteroidales > ML635J-15 > Bact-19. Next base: position 38,143 of record CAZBPT010000011.1, read on the forward strand.
AAGGTTCAAATTTCAACCATATAGAAGCCGTGTCACCATTTCTATGTTTTGCGATGATAATTCTTGCAAGGTTTTCAGCGGGAACATAGGGCATGTCGTCATCAGAACCGAAATCAGGTTCATTGCCAGTACCTTTTTTCGATTTTTTGGGAACACCATATTTATTTATAAAGGTTTCTTTTGGATATCGTTTGTCGGGTCTGTCGATAAATATTACAATATCGGCATCTTGTTCTATAGAGCCGGATTCTCTTAAATCGGACAATTGAGGAGTTGGATCATTTGTTCTTGTTTCAACAGATCTGTTTAATTGGGCAAGAGCAATAACTGGAATATTAAAATCTTTTGCAATACCTTTCAATGAGCGGGAAATTGTACCTATTTCAAGTTCTCGGTTTCCTTTAAAATTTTTATCACCGGTAGTCATCAACTGCAAATAGTCTATAAAAATACAATCTATTTGTTTACCTTCTTTTTTTAATTTTGTATCCAGGCGGCGAATTTTACTTCTCATTTCATATAAAGAGATAGAAGCTGTATCATCAATGAATAGAGAGGCGTCATTCATTTCATTCATGGCTTTTTCGACATTTTCATAAGGGCTAAATCTTTCATCAAATTTTCCGCTTCTAAAAATTTTGCTGTCGATGCCTGTATGTAAAGACAAGAAACGAGTACCTATTTGTATTTCGGACATTTCCAAAGAAAAAATCAGAACGGTTTTTTCATATTGCACAGCCATTTCTTTTGCCATAGAAAGAGCAAAAGAAGTTTTCCCTACAGAAGGACGTGCGGCAATAATGATAAGGTCGGATTTTTGCCATCCCATAGTAATAGTGTCTAACTCTTCCAAGCCTGTTTGAACACCGGTAATGAGTTTCTTTTCGTTTCTTAGTATTTCCAATCTTTGCTGAACTTCTTCAAAAACGTGCTTAATAGGTTGAATTTCTTTTTTCAAAGAGTTTTCAGATACTTCATAAATTTTTTTCTCTGCAAAATTTACAAGACTTTCTATATCTTCTTCTTCATTATAAGAATTGTCTCGTATTTCCACTCCAGCTTCTATCAACCGTCTCTGAATATATTTTTGTTCAATAATTCTGGCATGGTAATCCAAGTGTGCACTTGTAGCAACGTTGTTTGTCAATTCGATAAGATAGGGAATTCCGCCAATAATCTCTAAATGAGTACGTTCTGTTTTATCTTTTTCGATTACTTTGTGTTTTTTTAGTTCATCAGCAACAGTAATATAATCAATGGCAACGCTATTTTTCATAACGTTCAATATTGAATCGAAAATCATTTTGTGTCGATCTTCAAAAAAGCTATCTGATCCGGATAATAATTCCATCGCTCTATGAATCGAATCGGGTTCGATTAGTATTGTTCCCAATACTATCTTCTCGATTTCGCTGTTATGAGGCGGTCTTATTCCGATTTGTTCTAAACTGCTAACAACGAGTGTTGACTGTTTTTTGTCTTTTTTTTCTGCCATTATTATTTTTTACAAAAATAATCTATTTAAATTATTTTTAGTAATTATTGAGAAGTTTTTATTCACAAATTTCAGGATTTATTCATGTCGTGTTATATACAGCAGTAATGCGATAATCATAAAAATTATGTTGGGAGTCCAAACAGCAAGAAGTGGACTCAGAGACCCGCTTAAGGCCAAAACACTTGAAAATTTCATAAAGAAAATATAAACAAAACTTAAAAAGAGCCCAACTCCAATATTAAATCCTATACCTCCGCTCCTTACTTTCCGCAACGAAAGTGAAAAGCCAATTAGAGTGAGGATATAGCAAGCAAAAGGAGAAGCTATTCTAGTGTATTTTTCTATTAAACTTGCAGTGATTTCGGGCGTTCCGGATAACTTTTGTTCTTCGATATATTTATTTAATTCCCCTAAATTCATTGTTTCGATAACTTTCGATAACTTATAAAAATTATGAGGATAGACATTAAAAGAAGTATCTATCGTTTTGCCTACAAAAAATTCTTCCTTGTCTCCGTGAAAATTTCTAAGTTTATAATCATAAAAAGTCCATTTATTTTTTGTAGAATCCCATTTCATTTTTTGAGCAGAAAGTTTTGAAACCAATAAAGAGTTATCGAATTTTTCGAGACTCACATTTACACCTTCGCTTTGATCTTTATTAAAATATTCAATATAAAAATACACATTAGGTTGCACCTGACTATGCATATTATAAGCAGTTACAGTTGGATTGCTTCTCCTTATATATCGCTGTTCAAATTCCAATTTTTTTTCATTGGCAGGAGGAATAATATAACTTCCTAAAACAAACGACATTATTGTAATTACAGAAGCTCCGATAAAATAGGGGAATAATAATCTTGTTCTACTTATTCCGCTGCTGAACATTGCGATAAATTCGGTCTTTGATGCCATTCTGCTAGTGAAAAAAATCACTGCAATAAAAACAATTAACTGACTGAACATATTGGCAAAGAATGGCACAAAATTTACATAATAATCAAAGATTATTGATTTTAGTGGTGCTCCTCTGTCAATAAAATTATCTACTTTTTCGGACAAGTCAAAGACAATAGTTACTACTATTAGCAATGCCAAAGCGAAGAAGAAAGTTCCGAGAAACTTTTTTATAATATATAAGTCAATCTTTTTCAAATTATATTCTTTGCATGATATTTGGCAATAAAGAATTTTTCCATTCTATATAAGTCCCGTTCATAATATTTTTGCGAGCAGTTTTTACAAGCCACAAATAAAATCCCAGATTATGTATTGACGCTATTTGAGCTGCGAGCATCTCATTAGCAATTACTAGATGGCGTAAATATGCTTTTGAATAGAAAGTATCAACAAAAGTTGTTCCATTAGGATCTATTGGTGAAAAATCGTTTTTCCATTTTTCATTTTTAATATTTATAGTTCCGTCTTTTGTAAATAGCATTCCATTTCTTCCGTTTCTTGTTGGCATAACACAATCGAACATATCCACACCTCTTTCAATTCCTTCAAGAATGTTTTCAGGAGTTCCTACTCCCATTAAATATCGAGGTTTATCTTTTGGAAGATGTTCGTTCATTATTTCTAAAATATCATACATTAGCTGAGCGGGTTCTCCAACAGAAAGTCCACCAATGGCATTTCCTTCTGCTCCAATGTCGGCAATAAATTTTGCTGAATCTTTTCGCAAATCGGGGTAAACAGAACCTTGAACAATTGGAAAGAAATATTGCTTATAATCATAAAGAGATTCTGAATTTTGATATTTTGTCCAACCTCTTTTGAGCCATTTATGAGTAAGTGCCAAAGATTTTTCGGCATAAGATTTTTCACATGGAAATGGTGTGCATTCATCAAAAGCCATCATAATATCAGAGCCAATATTTCTTTGAATATCAAGAGTTGTTTCGGGCGAGAAAAAATGTTTTGAGCCATCTATATGACTTCTGAACATTGCACCATCCTCACTAAGTTTGCGATTTTCTGCAAGAGAAAAAACCTGAAACCCTCCACTGTCGCTTAAAATAGACTTGTCCCATCCATTAAATTTGTGCAACCCACCAGCTTTGTTCAAGACATCAATTCCAGGTCGAAGATATAAATGATAAGTATTTCCTAAAATAATTTGAGCCTTAACCTCATCAGCAATTTCTCGTGTATGGAGTCCTTTCACGGAACCACAGGTTCCCACAGGCATAAAAATTGGAGTTTCTATTATTCCGTGAGAAGTATATATTTTACCGCATCGAGCAGCAGACTTAGCATCATAATGCTCTATTTCAAAAAACATTAATAATTATTTAAGATATTATTTTATAGGAGCTTGAGTTTTAGCTTCGTTATTAACTTTTCTTGTATAAAGCACCCAATTTTGAACACCATGTCTCCAATGATAGCCTAAAGAAAAATCAAGAGCTTTCGGATTTTCGGTTTTATATTTTTCATCCAAATCTTTTTGGAATAGATATTTAATACCTTCTTTAAAATCTGCTACAGGAGGTTCGTAAGCTCCGTATAAGAAATAATCAAAATTTTTAGTAAAATATCTGAATGGAACACCAGTATCATCTTGTAAAACAGCATTTGATTTTTCTAAAACCATATTACGAATATTTGTAAATGTTTCATAATGGCTCAAATAAGATGCTGATTTAATGAAAGTGTTAGATACTTTCATATTTTTAATATATTGTAATAATACAGAATTTTTAGCAAATCCTGCATCAGAAATATCGGCATAAAAATATGTAAGTTCTTTTAATTTTGTATCACCATTTTTTAAGATTTTGAATTTTACACATTCAACAACTTTTAAAGAATTTGTTGGTTTGTCGATTTTAGTAAAAGTAGCTCCATCATCTTGTAATTGGTAGTATCCAAAATCATAGATAGTATGCCCTGTTCTTTCCAAAAAGATATATAATAATGGAAGAACACCGTCTACTTTATTTTTTCTAAAATCTTGTTCCATATTACCTGTAATAAAATAGCTTCTTTTATAAATGTCTCTCAACCCATAATTTACGGCATTAAGATAACTTTCCAAGTCAACTGCGTTCATAGACTTTAAATCCGGCACAGTTCCTAATCTTTCCATTGCTATTAAGACATAATTCTCAGCATTTGGAAACAAATGATATGCATTTAAAAAATCGGGTCCTGAAAACGGGTAAAATAAAGGAAGAGTATCGTTTATTTTTGGAGAAATTTCAGTTTTTGCCCAATTATCCATTTTCAGCAAACGTTCCTTTGTAATCCTGTCCCAAGAAGAATCTACTTCAGATTTATAAACTCTCCAAAACATACTGTCAGTTTTTAAAATATCTGAAAAGTAAGAAGCTTCTTGTCCGGCCAATAATTTTCCAATAGCATCGTGAACAGAATCCTTAGGATAATCTATTACTACTGCAGTATCTTTGGCAACTTCTTTCCCGTCTCCTTTTGATTTTGTTGCATTTCCGCAAGAACAAACCAAAACAAAATTCAGCAATAAGGTCAATAAAATGACACTCTGTACAAATAATTTTTGCATATAATTTTTTTACAAAAATACATTTTTTTCACTACAATAAAAAAATATTTTTTATAATAAAATCAGATAATTATAGTTAAAGAAAAAAATTTATTTGAAAAAATTTGTTGCAATAACATTGTTTTTGATAATTGTTGCGAATTCATATTCACAGCGTAAGCATCCTATGAATTTAGAGCGATTAGATTTGCAGATAGCCCACTTTGGATATTCATTAGGATTAAATATGATGGATTTTGTGATTCGCCCTTCAGACAATTTTCTAATATCTACACCATTTGACACAGTTTATGGAGTAGAAGTTGGTCGTTTTGTTGGGTTTAACGTCAACATGATTGCAAACTTACGTCTGGGAAAATATTTTGATTTGCGATTACTCCCCGGATTGAATTTCGGACAAAGAGCATTACATTACAAATATTTAAAAAATGGAGAAGTTCAAAAACGGAGTATGCAAATTGAATCCACATTCATTGATTTACCGTTAACCTTAAAATACAAGGCAGCAAGAATTAATAATTGGCGACCGTTTTTAGTTGCCGGAATTGATGGTAAAATAGATTTAGCGGCACAGAAGAAAATCAAACCCGAAGATTACCCCAAAATAAGACTAAAAAATCTTGATGCTTATTATGAATTTGGATTAGGTGTAGATTTTTTCCTAGAATATTTTATGTTTGGAATTGAATTAAAAGCCTCATGGGGAATAAACAATATTGTTGCCTATGACAATACGGTTTTTACAGATTATTTCAGAAGATTAAATTCCAGAATGCTCCATTTGAGTTTTCATTTTGAAGGAGGTAAATTGGGATCTATTAGACGCTTAAGCCTATAAAGATGAAGACTACCAGTTTAACGATTCTTCCCGAAGAAAGTTGTAATCGAAATAAAATCATTTCATTAATTTCAAACAAAACAGGCATCGCCGAAAACGAAATAATAGATTATAGAATTATCAGACAATCTATTGATGCTCGAAAAAAAGTAAAATTTAATCTCGAAATTGAATTTATTACAGAAGGTGAAGTTTTTCTTAGCGAAAAAACTCCTTTTATATTCAATGACGTAAGAAATTCGGAAACGGTTATTATTGTTGGAGCCGGTCCTGCGGGATATTTCGCCGCTATACAATGTCTTTTGTCAAATATTAAACCGATAATTTTTGAACGCGGAAAATCCATTGACGATAGAAATAAAGATATCGCAATAATAAATAAAAATTTTGACGTAAATCCTGATTCCAATTATTTATTTGGTGAAGGAGGTGCCGGAACTTATTCTGACGGAAAATTATTTACCCGCAGCAAAAAAAGAGGCGACAACAAAATTGTTTTACAACTATTGCATTATTTTGGAGCAGAAGAATCCGTTTTAATCGACAGTCATCCACATATAGGAACAGACAAACTCCATTCAATAATGAGAAACATCAGGAATAAAATTATTGACTGCGGTGGTGAAATATATTTTGAGAAAAAAGTTGTAGATATTATAACAAAGAACAACAAAAGAGGAATATTACTTCAAAATGGAGAAGAAGTTTTCGCAAATAATATTGTTTTTGCTTGTGGTCATTCTGCCCGCGACACATTTGAAATATATAATAGGAATAACATTGCAATGGAAAGCAAAGGCTTTGCCATGGGAGTACGCGTAGAGCATCCACAAGAATTGATAAATAAAATCCAATATAAGCAGGAACACAAAAACAAATATTTACCAGCAGCAAGTTATAATTTAGTTACACAAACAAATAATCGTGGAGTATATTCTTTCTGCATGTGTCCCGGCGGAATAATTGTAAATTCATCTTCAAAAATTGGAGAAATTGTTGTAAACGGAATGTCAAATTCCAAAAGAAACTCGCCATATGCAAATTCCGGAATTGTTGTGGAATTAAGACCCGAAGATTACTGTTCCTACGGCGATATTCCTGCCTTTGCAGGATTAGAAATGCAAAAAGAATTGGAAGAGTTGGCATTCAAAAACTGCAACAACAAATTGACGGCACCTGCACAAAGACTAACAGACTTTATGGCAAAAAAAGAATCTGGATTTCTACCAAAAAGCAGCTACTCTCCTGGATTAACAACAAGTCCATTGCATAAATGGTTACCGGCGATAATAAAAGATAATCTGACAGTTGCCTTTAACAATTTTGACAAAAAGATGCACGGATTCATAAGCAACGAAGCAATAATTGTCGGAGTGGAAAGCAGAACAAGCTCTCCTATTCGTATTCTTCGAAACAGTAATTTTGAAACTTCCGTAGAAAATATCTATGTTTGTGGCGAAGGCTCGGGCTTTTCCGGCGGAATAGTTTCAAGTGCAATTGACGGCATGGAAATAATAAAAAAAATTATAATAAATCATAAATAATTTTTATATTTGTACTTTATTATGACTTTAGCAGAATTACAAGAAGCAGTAGACGAATGGATAAAAAAATACGGAGTTCGTTATTTTGACATTAAAACCAATATGTTAGTACTTAACGAAGAAGTTGGAGAAATGTCAAGAATTGTTGCACGAAAATATGGAGAGCAATCAACAAAAGAAAACGAAGTCCTTGATATGGAAGACGAAATTGCCGATGTTCTTTGGGTATTAGCCTGCATAGCAAACCAATTGGACATAGATTTGACAACTGCCATAGAAAAGAATTTTGAAAAAAAGACAAACAGAGATAAAGATAGACATATTAATAACATTAAACTTAAGAAATAATGAAATATTCAGAAATTAATAAAGAAAAAATGGAAAAAAATATTGAGAATATAAAAAACGATAAAAGCCCAATTAGCAAAGATATTCTCATTGACATATTAAATTTAATTGATTTAACAAGTTTGGAAGGAACTGACACAAACAGTAAAATTATTGAAATGACCGAAAAGGTAAATAATTTCAATAATGTTTTTCCAAATTACAAAAATGTAGCTGCAATATGTGTATATCCTGCAATGGTAGAAACAGTAAAAAAAGCATTAACAGCTAAAAATATAAACATTGCAGCAGTTGGTGCTGGTTTCCCTGCATCACAAACATTCTTGTCGGTAAAACTTGCCGAATGCGACTTATGTGTTGTAAAAGGTGCAAGCGAAGTTGACATTGTTATTTCCATTGGTAAATTTCTATCACAAAACTACGACTTTGTTGCAAAAGAAATTGCTATGTTAAAAAATGTTATTGGCGACAAACATTTAAAGGTAATTTTGGAAACAGGAGAATTAAAAACATTGGAAAACATAAAAACTGCAAGTATTTTGGCAATGGAATCGGGTGCCGATTTTATAAAAACATCAACAGGAAAAACTGCAACATCAGCAAGTTTGGAAGCAGTATACATAATGTGTGAAAGCATTAAAGAATACTACGAAAAGACTGGTAAAAAAATCGGTATCAAACCATCAGGAGGTATCAGAAAAGCAGAAGAAGCAATTATGTACTACAGAGTTGTTGAATCTATTTTAGGAAAAGAATGGCTCAACAATAAACTTTTCAGATTTGGAGCATCAAGTTTGGCAAACAATATTCTTAGCAACATAGAAAATAAAGAAATTAAATATTTTTAATCAATAAGGACGTAAAAACGATGAAATATCTACTGATGTTTCATCGTTTTTTATTTGTTTAATATTACATTGATTAATGTAAATATTTAAAAATTATAAAAAGCTATAGAATTGCTATTTAATTTATTTGAGATTGTTAAAGTACATGTTCCGCTACAATTGCCCTCACACCAAGTAACTGACCCTGTAAATGGAATTGTTACAGATTTTTTACTGCATGTGCCACTTGTGCAACTGCAAGAGGATTTTGCTTCTGCAAAATAATTTTCTCCATATTTTTTAATAATATATTCATTGGGGACAACCGAAATTAAAGCACGTCCCATTATGTAAATACCAACAACAGAATAACCGTCGGGAGCAGAAAAACTACCATCTTCATTTATTATAATATTTTGAATTTCTTTTCCATTATATGCGTTTTTCATAAAAATATTATAATCTTCTTGGAACTCGGGCAAATCACATAATTCCGAAAAAACTGAAGCCGCATTTTCACCCGGTTTTAATAATCGAGTTTTTAAATTAGGATTATAAAAACCACCACTATTCATTATATATGAGTTTTTATCTTTAACCGTTGTTTGTGTCATAATGCATTTTGTACATGAACCGGCACATCCGGCTGTAGAACCTTGTGGACCTGTACCTGCAAAAGGATTACAAGCAGAACTCCCGGATTCACATTTGCATGAAATTTTAATTGTTGGCGATTGAATGTTTACAAGCTTATTTTCTACTGTGGTTCCTATATACTGCCAATTTTTATTTCTTAAAATTTCAATATTCTCTTCACTTTCAACATACATAATATCTTCTGGAATCCATAATTTTTGCCCAAATACAACATTAGAGAAAATTAAAATTCCTATAATAAAAGTAAATACTTTATAATTAAAATTATACTTTTTCATGATTATTGTTTTATTTATTATTAAATTTTTTTGCCGAATTAATTTTTTATCTCCTATTTGGCAATTAAGAGAACGTTTTTACACCAAAACCGTAAAAAGGCAAATATCAATTATAAATATTTTGTTTTTCCCCTCGCATGTAGATATCTGCTATACACAAACGAGGGCTATTTATCTAAGTTGTTTTTTCCAAGACTCCAAATAGTTATTTCTTTTTTTTCTATATCTATATTAGACTCTTCGCTTGTTTTTAGAAAATATAAGAAGAATTTTAAAGTTTCTTGTAAATGTATTAGAATTTGTGGGGTATATATGTATGTATGTATGTATGTATAGGCCACAAAAACCTGATAACCATCAGTATACGTAAGGTTTGCAAATAAATTTACAAAGTCCTTAGTTAATATTGCGACTGACTTTTTCATAGTTAGTTAGTAAAATTTCATACAAGGTAATTGGTTTTTTTATAAA
>CAZBPT010000012.1:0-6482 GCA_964493875.1 uncultured Bacteroidales bacterium
ATGATAGCTGCCGAAGTTATCGGTAACGACACTACTATTAATATAGGCGAAATGAACTCACAATTTGAATTAAACACATATCGACCACTAATAATAAAAAATTTCATTGAATCTTCATCGTTACTAACAATCGGAATAAATTCTTTTATTGAAAAAATGTTGAAAGGGACAAAAGCGAATATCGAAAAAATTAATTTCTACTCAAATAATTCATTGATGTTGGTAACGGCATTAAGTCCAAAAATTGGATATGAAAACGCCGCAAAGATTGCCCATAAAGCATTTGAAGAAAATATTTCATTAAAAGAAGCAGCATTATCACTAAATTTACTTACTGAAAAAGAATTCACTAAATTGATAGATTTAAACAAATTGGTTTAATACAATTTTTTTTTTGTATTTAAAAAAAAAAATATTATCTTTGAATATTATTAATAATAAAATAAAAAATTAAAATCTTTAAGTTATGAAAAAAATTACATTAATTTTAATTGCTGCTTTGATATGTAGCTTTAGTTTCGCACAGAAACAATATCAAGAAAATTCAAAAACATATCCTATTCTCAAAAATCACGCTTTAACAAACTCTTCAAAAGCACAAACATTAGTATATAATTATACTGATTTATTAACAGATATTAACACATTAACTTCAACTTCAAGTTTTACAGGTACAAACTTAACTTTTTACTCAATAACCAATATGTGGGGATATATGGTTGGACATAACGAATACGGAGATACTAAAAAAGTAGAACAAATGACGTTCACCGCTCCTGGTACATTAGATTCTGTAGTGTTTTTGGGATATGTTGGTTTAAATTCAGGAACATCTACATTTAATTTAGTTGTTTATAATGATAACGCAGGTCTTCCTGGAACAGCAGTTTCTACAACTCCTATTCAAATGAGTTCAATAGCAACTACATCCGGAGTTGGTATTTATACATTACATTTAACAACTCCATATGACTTTACAGCAGGAACATATTATGTTGGTCTAGAATTTAATTATGCTACAGATTTTGATACTTTAGGTCTTATTACTACAACAGCAGGAACCACAGCTAATTATGCATTTGAAGAATACAATTCAGCTTGGTATTCATTTACAGATAATTGGTCTGCTGACATAAGTATAAGTATTATATCTTGTGTAACATATGATGCAAGTTCACCATCTATTGCAGCAAATCCAACTTTATTAAATTTCTATGGTTCAGATACAAAACAATCAACTATTACTACTGCCAATCTTACTGAAGATATAACAATAACAACAACAGCTCCATACGAAGTTTCTATAGATAATACAACATTTTCTACATCTGTAACAATGCCACAAGCAGGAGGTACATTATATGTAAAATACACCGCAACAACTACTGCAACAGAAGAAACAGGTTCTGTATCATTAACAAGTACAGGAGTGACTACTACAATCTCATTAATAGGTATTGGTAGCACGAGTTGTGATTTAGAAGCACTTTTCTATTCTGACGATCCAGATAACGGAGGTACAGCAATCACAGATATTACCATTACTTCAACAGAAGATTTAGTGATAGTGCCAGTTATCACTAATTATGGTCCTGATGCTTGCAATACATCAGCACAAATTACAGTTACAATTGACGCTACACCACTTATGAGTCAAGCTATTGATTTCACAGGTTTTGCTTCGGGTGAACATACAGTTTTAAGTCAAACAGGAATAACAGGAATAAATATACCTGTTGCAACTTTAGACCAAATTGGTACTAATTCATTTGAAGTTTGTATCACAGTTGCTTATCCTAATGACCCTAATACTGCAAACGATAATGCTTGTATAGCAGTTACAAGAGAAGGTGGCATTTCTATTGAAGAAAACGTTGTTTCTTCAGTTTCTGTTTATCCAAACCCATCTACAGGTTTAGTAAATGTTACTTCTAACGAAAACGGTGATATCAATATTTATGATATTACAGGTAAATTAGTAAATAACAATACTATCAATGCTGGTGAAACTGTTACATTTGATTTAAGTGCAGGCATGTATTTTGTTAATGTTAACGGAAATAGCACAAAAGTTGTAGTTGAATAATATCAACACAAAATTATAATAAAAAAAAGAGCAGTTTAAACTGCTCTTTTTTTTATATATATATTTCAATATAAGTCAAAATTTTACAGGATATTATCTGTTAAAATAAATTTTTCTAAAGACAATATAACAAACAAAATAACAGCAAATACAGTTTTGCCAATAGAATAGATAACATAAATATACTTTAAACATAATAAGAAAAAAGTAATTTACAATTAAAACAAGATAACAATAATTTCCATATATTATCGCACTTCATTTATTAACATTATTGTTTGTATTTAATAAAAAAGATAGTAACAAGAACCTCATCTTTCTCAAAAAACGTGACAATAATTCTTTGCGTCATAGCAAAACTAAATAAAAAGATTTAAGTTAGTTTGACATTAATAAAAAAAAGAAGACAAACCTTTCAATAAAATATTGTTTAATAAAAACCATTAAATGATCCAAAACGGAGGTTCTAGAGAGCCTTAACCTACAAAAACACTACTTACAATACACAATAAAAAAATAGCACACTTTTTATGTGTGCTATTTTCGAATCATATTTCGATGATATTTTTTATTTTATGCTGATAACTTTAAATTCAACACGTCTGTTTAATTGTCTTCCTTGTTCTGTATTATTGTCTGCAATTGGTTGCTTATCTGCATAGCCGGTATAACTCAAACGTGAAGCCCTAATGCCGTTTTCAATTAGATAATCAACAACAGATTTTGCACGTTCTGTAGATAATTTTTGATTAATGGCTAATGTACCGGTATTATCTGTATGCCCGCCTATTTCAATTTCCATACGTGGATAGGCTTTAAGTAATTTTACCAATCTGTCTAATTCAGGATAAGAACTTGGACGCAATGTAGCTTTTGCAAGGTCAAATTCAATATTTGACAAAACTATCTTAGAACCAATGCCTGCTTTTGTCAAGACAAAATCTTTTGTTACTTCTTGATATGCAGAAGATTCAGGCATTTCAATTTCTTCTTCATAAGTAGTAAAACTTGGAGCAGAAACTACAAAATTGAAAGCAGAACCTGTTGGGAAACTAACCAAATAAGAGCCATCAAATTTATTTGTCTTTATTGTATTTATTATCTTTCCGGTTGCTGTATCTATTAATTCAATTACAGCGGCAATAGGTTCTTGACTTAAAGCATCTGTAACAGTACCTTTCATAATAGTAAGACGTATTTTTTTCACTTCCACTTCTTCTAGTTTTACTTTTTGTTCGATAGTAGAATTTGATGTAGCGATTAAGAAATCTTCAGTGCCAACTGCCATAAGCTTATCCGGTCCCAAAAATGTAATTTTGTAAATATCATAACTACCTAAACCTCCTTCTCTAACACTTGAGAAATAAGCATAACGAGGATTTGCCGTAGGGACAAAGAAAATATCATCATCAACAGTATTCACCGGATAACCAATATTTTCAGGTTCTTGCCATTTGTCATTATCATCTTTCTCAGATGTATAAATATCATAACCACCCATTGATCCATCACGTTTTGATGAAAAATACAACGTTCTATTATCGGCATGAATAAAGATTCCTTCTTCATCATATTTACTGTTTATTGGCAAACCAATATTCTTTACTTTTCCCCACTTGCCTTTTTCGTTTTTTTCAACGTAAAAAATATCTAAACCTCCAATAGATTCATTTCCAAAATCATCTTTCGGTCTGTCACTTACAAAATATAATGTTTTTCCATCATTAGAAAGAGAAGCTGATGTTTCTTGATATTTTGAAGTATTTATAGCTTTAATCGCTTTGGGTGTATCCCACTCTTTTCCATCTAACTTACATTCCAATATTGTACCTGCATCAAATCCTTTATAAGTAAATAAAGTTTGACCATCAGGGGAAATGCTTATAGAAGCATCATGTTGCATTGAATTTAATTTGCTTAAATTAATTGCCTTATCAAAAGTTTTTTTGTCGTTCCTATATGATACATAAATATCTTCATAATATTGATTGTCGTTAGGATCTAATTCATTCCTTTTTCCTCCGCCTGTATAATCTCTTCGTGAAGTAAAAATAATGAATGACTCATCTATAGGAAAGATAGAACCATATTCAGGGAAATTTGAATTAATATTTGGCCCAAGATTGTCAATCCAAACACGAATTGGATTTTCTGTCATTCTTTTTGCATTTTTACATTCATCTTTTCTTTTTGCTACTTCTTTAAATAGTTGAGATTGTTTCTTTCCCTTTAGATCTTTTTGTAAATTTTCAAAAAGTTCATACTGTTTTACTGCTTCATCAAAGTTTCCGCTTTTTTGATACGCATTACCCAAAAAATAATTTATATCGGGTGCAACATTTGGGTTAACGGAATATGCTTGTTGCAAAATTGTCGTTGCTCTATTTTTTTCTTGAGAATACAAATAACAAATTCCCAATTTATAATTTAATTCGGCATTGTTTTGTGTATATTCATAGGCATGATAATAACCTTGAATAGCAAGATTATAAGATATTGAATTTGCATTTTTAAAATATGTATCAGATTTCTTTATTCCAGATACTAATTCTTTGTTTTCAAACGATTTTGTATTAATTTTCACATTAACTTGTGAATATAAATTAACTGTAAAAAAAGTAATTAATAATAATATTGTAGATTTTATTAATGATTTCATATTTTTAAATTAAATTATTTAACAAATTCCGGACATATTGTTTTTACATAATCACCGGCAACAGTAACACCAAGATCAAATGCTTTTTGCCAATCTGCACAAGCACCAACCATATCTTTCAACATTTCTTTTGCACTCCCTCGTTCCAAATAAGCATAGCCATATTTTGGATTTATTTCTATAGCTCGTGTATAAGCTAATATAGCATCGTCATACCTTTTGAGTTTATAATAAGCCAAACCTTTGTTATTATATGCATATGAATAATCGGGATTATATTTTAATGTTTTATCAAAATAAATTATAGATTCTTCATATTCTCCTTTGTCATATAATACAACTCCTTTATTATTTAATGCACGAAAATTTGTGCTGTCTTTTAATATTGCATCGCTAAAAAGGGCAATTGCTTTGTCATATTCGTTGTTGAGACGATATGTACTTCCCAAATTATTATAAAATATCGACTTTGTTGAATCTGATTCTATTGCCTTATTATAATCTGCAATTGCTTCGGGATACTTCTTTAACATTCTGTATGAAGAAGCTCTATCGTTATATGCAAAAGCATAATTTTCATCGAGTTCTAATGCCTTAGAAAATTTTTCGATGGCAGATTCATATTGTCCCAAATAAAATTTTGATACTCCGTATAAATAAAATAAATTTACATCTTTTTGATAATCATTTTCTAATGACAAATCAAAATCCGCTATGGCATCTTCATATTTTTTTTGATAATATTTTGCATAGCCACGATAATAATAAGCCGAACCATCATTTGGCGTCAATGACAGATAACTGTCAAAATCCAAAATTGCAGCATCATACTGTTTTTTTTGCATATAAGTTGTAGCTCTTCCCAAAATAGCTTTTGCAAAGTTTGGATTGCTTTTAATCGCTATTGAATATTTTACTATTGCAATGTCATAATTTCCTTCTGCAAATGCATTTACAGCTTCATTATAAGCTAAATTTGCTGCTTGACCTTCAGCTACGATTAGAGTAGAAGTTGTATCGTCAACTGCCGCTTCTCCTTCAACACCAAATTTTATAGGAACAACTACTTGTTCATTTTCTTCTTGTGCTACAATGTTCAACGACATTGTCACAATAAAAAATCCTAAATAAAATATTTTTTTCATACTCATAAATTCTTAAAATTCATATAAAAACACAATTTTTCAATTGCATTTTATTAATTAATTGAATACAAATTTAGATTTTTTTTTCAAATATTCAACTATTTTATTTCTATTTTTCAACAACAATAGCAATTTTACTTGTAATAAACATTCCTTCTTTTTTGCTGGGATTCCATTTCTTTTTATTAAGAAATATTTTTTTTATTTCTTTATCATCCTTATTAAAGTTATTAACAATCTGAACATTTGTTAATTCTCCTGAATCGGAGATATTCAAAATTGCAACAAATGCTTTCAAATTATTTATTTTCTGTAATTCGATTTTTATTTCGGAAAAATATTTATCGTCACCTTCTGAATAATTTGCAGAAATAATTTTATTATTGGAACAATAAACTGAATCACAAGAAATATAATGGTCTTTTTCACTGTCAGATATCTTTAATAATTTTTTATCAGCTCCTATTTCAGAAAATTTAATATTTTCTTCTAAAAAATATTTAGTAAAATGTATTTCTTTTTGCTCATTAATCACAACTTCTTTTACAAATTGTTTATTGTCTGACAAAAACAATATTTTATTATATCTTTC
>CAZBPT010000012.1:6582-16998 GCA_964493875.1 uncultured Bacteroidales bacterium
TTCAATTCTTCGCTTTCCTCCGGAGATAGTTCCCCATTGATATATTTCAAAAGATATTCTTCCGAAAAATATTTTTCTTTATTTGAAAAATTTTTATTGGTCTCCATAATGTTTTTCTAATATTTTTTTTAAATTTTGTTTTCCGTTTTGAATATACGATTTAATATTATTGTAGCTATAACCTGTTATCTCTTCTATTTCTTTATATGATTTATCTTGAATATAAAACAAATCTATACAATTTTTTTGTTCTTCTTTAAGCTCTTTTATGTGATCGTTTAATAAGGAAATTTGTTTTTCTCTAATCAGAATCTGATTTTTACTTTCTTCTGTATCGTCAACAAGATCATGTTTTAAAAAATCGAGCAATTCAATATCATATTCAATTTTTTTATCTCGAAATTTTAGAAGACAATAATTTTTGGCAACAGAATATAGCCATGTTCTAAAATTTTCTGGATTATGATTTAATAATTTTTCAATTAAATCCTCAAAGATATCTAAAACAGCTTCTGTGGCTTGATCTTTATTTTTAAAATATTTAAGACAAATACTAAATGTAAAAATAGTGTAACGTTTGTATAGTTCTCCTATTATTTCGGGGTTTGAGGTCTTTTTATATATAGCAATTAGTTCGGAATCAGAATAGTTTGAGAGCGAATAATTATTATTATCAGACATAAAAAAGTTATCTACCTATTGAATAATAAGTAATTCCATTCTTCAGCATTTCATTCTTGTCGTAAATATTTCTACCGTCAAAAATTATTTTTTCTTTCATGGAATTTATTTTAGAAAAATCCAATATTCTAAATTCAGCCCATTCAGTAACAAGGAAGAGAGCATCTGCATTTTCTAATGCCTGATATGGGGTTTCAGCATATTGAATAGAATTCTGTAAATATTCTTTGGCTGTTTCGTTAGCAACTGGATCATAAGCTATTACTTCGGCTCCGTGTTTTAGCAGCAAGTTTATCAACACAATTGAAGGCGCTTCTCTCATATCGTCTGTATTTGGTTTGAAAGCAAGTCCCCAAACAACAAATTTTTTCCCATTGATATCATTTTTAAAGTGAGACATTGCTTTTTTGAACAATGTTTCTTTTTGTAGTAAATTAACATTTTCAACAGCCTTTAAAATTTCAAGAGAAAATTTGTTTTCTTTTGCTACCTGTATAAGAGCTTTTACGTCTTTAGGAAAACATGAACCTCCATAACCTGTTCCGGGATATATAAAATATGGTCCGATACGTTTATCCGACCCTATTCCTTTTCTTACTGAGTCAATATCTGCACCTAACAATTCGCAAAGATTGGCGATTTCATTTATAAATGAAATTTTCGTAGCCAACATTGCATTAGCAGTATATTTTGTTAATTCGGCAGAAGGAATATCCATAAAAATTACCGGATGACCATTTAATACAAATGGTTTGTATATATTCGACAAAATAGTCTTTGCTCTTTCAGAATCTGTTCCAATTACAATTCTATCGGGGTGCAAACAATCTTCTATAGCATTTCCCTCTTTCAAAAATTCAGGATTTGAGGCAATATCAAATTTCAAATCTGATTTTCTTTTATCAAGTTGCGACTGGATTTCTTTTCTAATTTTTTCGGAAGTACCAACGGGAACTGTACTTTTAGTTATTACAACCAAATAATGATTCATCACCGAACCGATTTCTCTTGCAACATTCAAAACATAATGTAAATCGGCACTGCCATCTTCTCCCGGAGGTGTTCCTACTGCAATAAAACAGGCATCGGCATTTTCAATGCTTTCCGATAATGAAGTAGTAAAACTTAGACGTTCATTTTTTATATTTCTTTTTAATAATTCGTCAAGATTCGGCTCCCAAATTGGTAATATCCCTTTACGTAAATTGTCAATTTTCTTGGTATCTACATCTAAACATGAGATATTCATACCCATTTCAGCGAAACATGTTCCTGAAACCAAACCAACGTATCCTGTTCCTATTATTGAAATTTTCATTTTTTTTTACAAAGATAAAAAAAAACTCGCTATTTTAATAAAAATAATGTAATTTTGAGAAATATTAATTTGAGATGGACAATATAAAAATGCTTGATTTATTTTTGCAATACAAAAATTTACAATCAAATATAGATAAAAATATTTCTGAAGTTCTAAATAATACCGATTTCATTAACGGTTCTTTCGTAAAAGATTTTCAAGTAGAATTATCCAATTACTTGAACTCAAAATTTGTAATATGTTGCGGAAATGGAACAGACGCTTTACTTTTATCATTATTGTCGCTGAATTTAAAAGAAGGCGACGAAGTAATAACTTCCGATTTTTCGTTCATTGCTGCAGCAGAAGCAATTGCTTTTTTAAAATTAAAACCTGTTTTTGTAGATGTTGACAAATATTTTAATATTGATAGCACAAAAATAGAATCAAAAATCACAGAAAGAACAAAAGCAATTATTCCCGTTCATCTTTTCGGTCAATGTTGCAATATGGAAGATATTATCAGCATCGCAAAAAAATATAATTTATATATCATTGAGGACAATGCACAATCATTTGGTAGTGATTATATTTTCGCAGATGGAAATACCAAAAAAGCAGGAACTATTGGAGATATTGGTTGTACATCGTTTTTTCCCTCAAAAAATTTGTCATGCTTTGGTGATGGTGGTGCCATTTTTACAAATAATGAAAAATTGGCAGAAAGATTACAAATCTTGGCAAATCACGGAGCGAAAAAAAAATATCATCACGAAATTATAGGAATGAATTCACGCTTAGATACAATTCAAGCCGCCATTTTGATTGCAAAACTGCCATATCTTGACAGTTTTATTCAAAAGAGAAGGGAAATTGCAACTATTTACGATGATTCTTTTGCAAATTGTTCAAATATTAAAGTTCCTGCAAAAAATAACTATTCTACACAATCTTACCATCAATATACAATCACTGTTGAAAATATTGATAGAAACGAATTGAAGCAATTTTTACAGAAAAAAGGAATAGCAACTGCGATTTATTATCCGGAACCTTTGCACAAACAGATTGCATTTAAGGGAATCTCGCCTTCAAGCTCTGAAACGGATTTTCAAAATAGTAATTATTTTTGCAAAAATGTTTTATCTCTACCAATTTACCCAGAATTGGATATAGAAAAGCAAAAATATATTTGTGAAACTGTATTGAGTTATTGTAAATAAATAATCATAAGAAACTTTCATAAATCAAGTCATATAATAATCAAAAAAGGGATAGTCGTTTTGACTATCCCTTTTTTAATATAAAATGAATTTTAAACTATTCTAATCCTCTTTTTTTCAAAAGTGGTTCAATACTTGGTTCTTGACCTCTAAAAATTAAGTACTGGTTCATCAAATCTTTTGTATTACCAACTTGTAAGATATTTTGTCTTAACGAAGTAGCTGTTTCTTTATCAAAAATTCCTTTTTCTTTAAAAAGTTCAAAAGCATCTGCTTCAATTACTGCTGTCCAAGTATAAGCATAGTATCCAGAAGAATATCCAAAACTAGAAGTAAATATATGTTTAAAATATTGACTTTTGTAACGAGAGATAATTTCTGGAATTAATCCAATCTTATTCATTGCATTATCTTCAAAAGCACTAGGATTAATAACTGTAGTTTCTGTTATAGTGTGATAATCCATATCCAACAAAGAAGCAGCAATTAATTCAACATTTGTAAAACCTTGACCGAAGCTTCTTACTTTTAGTATTTGGTCAATAAATTTATCAGGAATAACATCTCCGGTTTTATAATGTTTTGCATAAGTTTTCAAGAATTCAGGATTGAAAGCATAATTTTCCATAAATTGAGATGGGAATTCAACAAAATCGCGAGGTGTGTTTGTACCAGCAATAGAAGCATATCTACATTTGCTGAGCATTCCGTGTAAAGCATGACCAAATTCGTGGAAGAAAGTTTCGGTGTCGTCAAAACTCAATAATGCTGGTTTGTCTCCAACAGGTTTTGGAAAATTTAATACCAAAGAAACTAGAGGAATTACATTTGTACCGTCAACTGTTTGATGTTGAGTTCTAAATTCTGTCATCCAAGCACCACTTGATTTGCTAGGACGAACATAATAATCCATAAAAAGAATTGCAATAACTTCGTTGTTATCAACAACTTCAAAAGAAGCCACATCTTCGTGATATTTTGGTAAGTCTTTATTTTCGCGGAAAGTAATTCCATATAATTTTTCACAAACAGTGAAAATAGCTTGTTTTACATTTTCAACGGGGAAATATTGACTTATGCTATCGCTGTTTAAGTTATAATCTCTAACGCGAGTTTTTTCTTCATAATATCTCCAATCCCAAGGTTGAATTTGAGGTAATTTACTGAGATCTTTATAAGTATCTCTTTCTTTTTTAGCTTTTTCAATAGCAGGATTCCAAACAGCCATTAAAAGTTCGTAAACTGCTTCAGGAGTTTTTGCCATGCAATCTTCCAAAACAAAATCTGCATGAGATTTATAACCAAGTAAATTAGCACGTTCCAAACGCAAATTTACCATTTTGTTTATAATTTCATTATTATCGAAATCACCAGCATTACAACGAGTGGAATATGCACGCCAAATTTTTTCTCTTAAATCGCGGTTATCAGCATAAGTAAGGAAAGGCAACAAACTTGGATTATCTAATGTAAATACCCATTTTGTTTTACCTGCATCATCTGTTTGCTTTGCAGATTCAATAAAATCTACAGGTAATCCTGCCAAATCTTTTTCATCTGTAATTTCTAAAGTAAAAGCATTTGTTGCATCAAGAACATTTGAATTAAATTTTAATGCCAATTGAGACATTTCTTGATTTACTTCTTTAAAGCGTTCTTTTTTATCTTCAGGTAAATTTGCACCACCACGAACGAAAGATTTATAAGTTTCTTCCAATAATTTCATTTGTTCGTCGCCCAAATTTTCATTAGCTCTGTTTTCATAAACTGTTTTTACTCTTTTAAACAATTCAGGATTTAGATTTATATTATCTCCGTGAACGCTTAACAATGGAGAAATGGAATCTGCAATTTTCTGCATTTCTGCATCAGAATTTGTTTCTAATAAATTAAAGAAAACCGCTGCAACATCATTCAATTTTTTACCTGAATATTCTATTGCTTCAATTGTATTTTTAAAATTTGCGGCTTCTTGATTATTTACAATAGCGTCAATTTCAGCATTTTGCAATTTCATACCTTCATGAAAGGCAGGTAAATAATGTTCTAACTTAATTTTTTCAAATGGTGGAATTTCATAAGCAGTGTTCCACTGTTCCAATAAGGGATTATCTATCATCTCTAGTTTTTTTGTTTTGTCTTTACATGATATGACTGCAACCATTATTACAGCCAAACACACTAAATTAATCTTTTTCATTTTTTTTATATTTGTTTTTAAAAAATTTCACGCAAAAATAACAGTTTTTTCATTATTAAATTGTTTATTTTTCAAAAAAAACTGTTTTTAACATCATATAATAATTTTTTGAAGTTCTAGCAGTCATTTCGAAATGATTTCAAAAATCAATACAGAAAACATTTAATAAATCAGTTAAATAATGATATCTTTTCCATTGAATGCCAAAAGCAAATTAGCAGCACAGTGAACATCTTTTTCGCAATAATGAGCAATCCTTTGAATATTTTTTTCATTATAAAACACATCAGCAACCTGAGAACCGTCAATGTCATCCTTAGGTGTTGGTATTCCAAATAAATCGGCAAGAAGAGCCAAAGATGTGTAATTTTTCATATCTCCAAATTTCCATAGCTCCATTGTGTCTATTAACGGAGTTTCCCAAGGCTTCTTCCCTGAAAAATTTATTATTTCAGGTATTGGCATTTTATTTATCAAAAATCTTCTACAAATAAAGGGAATATCAAACTCTTTAATATTATGACCACAAAAACGCCAATCAATAAATTTTGGATTATCTATTAGATTAGAAAAATCGCTTAATAATTTTTTTTCATCTTCATCGGCGAATGAAGTTGTTCTAAAAGAATTATTATTAATGAAGGCAATAGAAATACAAACAATTCTTCCAAATTCTGAATATATTCCTGCACGGTTATACAGTTCTTCAGCTGTTTCATTTTCTTTGCTAAGGTTTTTTGACTTTCTTTCCCAATGTTTTTTAAAATTTTCTGGAACTTCGGAATAATTTTGATATTGTGGAACAGTTTCAATATCAATGAAAAAAATTTTTGAAAAATCGTATTTGTCTCTCATTTTTATATTTATTTATGGTTAATATTTTGTTTAATAAATTTAGTAATCATGTCGATAGCAACTTTATTGTTACCACCTTGTGGCACTATTATGTCGGCATAACGTTTTGTAGGTTCGATAAATTGTTGATGCATTGGTTTTAATACTTTTTCATATCTGTCCAAAACATCAATAACGCCACGACCACGTTCAACAATATCGCGTTGTATTACTCTTGATAATCTGTCGTCAGGATCAGCATCAACAAATACCTTTATATCCATCAACTCTAATAATTCTTCAATACAAAAAATCAATATTCCTTCAACGATAATAACATTTGTTGGAGTGATAGGAATTGTTTCTTTGCTCCTGGTACAAGTTAAATAAGAATATATTGGCTGTTCTATTGTCTTATTTTGCTTCAAATCTTTTATATGCTGCACTAGCAATGGCCACTCAATTGAATCGGGATGGTCAAAATTAATTTTTTTCCTGTCTTCATAAGGAATATTACTGCTATCCTTATAATAAGAGTCTTGCGGAATTATTGTTATAATATTTTTAGGGAATTTTTCTTCAATTTTTTTAACAACAGTTGTTTTTCCAGAACCTGTTCCTCCAGCAATACCTACTACTAACATATTTTTTTTTTTGAAAAATTTATATTATTTTTGAAATGTAAAGTTAATAAAAAAAATTGAATGTTATATCCAATAAAATTAAAAAAAATTTTTAAAGAAAAGGTTTGGGGTGGGGATAATATAAAAAACCTGAAAAAAAAACATAAAATTCCAGAAAAATGTGGTGAATGTTGGGAAATTTCTCCGATAGAAAAAAATGTTTCCATAATAAAAAATGGTTTTTTAAAAAACACTACAATAGAAGAAGCAATAGAAATTTATATGGGTGATTTGGTTGGAGAAACGATTTATAATCGCTTCGGCAATTATTTTCCTCTTCTTGTAAAAATTATTGATGCAAATGAAAATCTTTCTATACAAGTTCACCCTGATAATAGAATAGCAATGGAACGCTACGGAGAACTTGGAAAATCAGAACTCTGGTTTGTTCTCTCTACAAAAACTGACTCAGAAATAATCTCCGGATTTAAAAATAATTCCTCAGCAGAAGAATTTCATCATGCTCTCCATAATGGCAACCCCGATTATCTGTTAAATAAAATCAATCCCATAAAAGAAGATGTTTACTATATCCCAGCAGGAAGAGTCCACAGTTTGGGCGCCGGAATCAGCGTTTTAGAAATTCAACAAGCCTCAGATATAACATACAGACTCTACGACTACGACAGAACAGACAGAGAATTGCACCATGAAGAAGCAGAAGATGTTATTGATTATTATAAAACAAATTATCCTAAAACAGAATATACACGCAATGTTAATGCAGCAAATCCAATAGTTGAAACTGAAGCATTTAATGTGAATTTTATACCTTTTATTGACAATTTTACTCGAGATTATTTTAGTTTGGATTCTTTCGTACTGTTATATTCAGTTAATATCCCGTTTTCAATTGAGTACAATGGCAATATTGAAGAAGTTGAAGCAAACGAATTAGTATTAATTCCCGCCGCTTTAAACGAAATTATATTAAAAGCAAACGGGTTATGCAAAATTATAGAAGTTTATATTGATATAAATCCTGACGAAAATTCTCAATGGTAAATAATTATTAATAGTATTATTAAAGTTAACACTCTAACAAATGCAAAAAGGCTAAACCGGTTTAAGTTTAGCCTTTTTTATTGTGTTATATAAAAATCAAATATCTATAAGTTGAAAAAATATTACATATATCCTAATATTTTCAGCATAGATTTATAACTTTGCTCACGAGAAAATAGTTTTGTAACAACTTTGTCGTCTTCATCTTTAGTTATAATAATATGTTTTGGGGCAGGTATCAAACAATGTTGTATTCCTCCATAACCGCCAATCGCTTCCTGATAAGCACCTGTATTAAAAAATCCTATATAAAGAGGATCATCAGGAGTATATTCCGGTAAATAAATTGCATTTACATGTTGTTCAGAATTATAATAATCATCACTATCACAAGTTAAACCACCAAGGAAAATACGTTCATTTGTTTTTTCCCAATGATTAATTGCAAGTAATATAAACCTACGATTTATTGACCAAGAATCTGGCAAAGTTGTAATAAAAGAAGAGTCTATCATGTTCCATTTTTCCCTATCATTTTGTTGCTTTTGACAAAGAACAGAATAAATGCAACCACCACTCTCTCCTACTGTAAATGACCCGAACTCTGTATAAATATCTGGCTCCATTACTTCAGCAGCTTCGCATGTTATTTTAATCTGATTTACAATTTCTTCTGAGATATATTCATAGTCATAATCAAAAGATAAACTGTATTTAATTGGAAAACCTCCACCTATATTAAGAGAATCTAAATCGTCACAAAGATGTTTTAATTGACAATATAAGTTAAGACATTTGTTCAATTCGTTCCAATAATATTGTGAATCTTTTATACCGGTATTGATAAAGAAATGTAACATTTTTAGCGTAACACGTGGATTATTTTCAATTTTATTATGGTAATAATCAACAATATCTTTATACCCAATACCTAATCTAGAGGTATAAAATTCAAATTTAGGTTCTTCTTCTGATGCAATTCTAATACCAATATCTAGATGTTCTTCGTCATTAACAGCTTCTAATAACTTATCTAGTTCGCCAATATTATCTAAGATAGGTATAACATTTTTGAAACCTTCATTGATCAATCTTGCTATATTTTCTATATAAGCATCAGTTTTATATCCGTTACAAATAACCTTTATTGATTCATTTAAAATATTGTCTTCTCTTAAAATTCTAATTATATCAATATCGAAGCTGGAACTTGTTTCCAAATGGATTTCGTTTTTCAATACCTCTTCCAATACAAAAGAAAAATGAGAACTTTTAGTACAATAACAAGGATAATATTTACCTGCATAGTTTGCTTTTGCAATAGCAACATTAAACAAAGTTTTTGCACGTTTGATATTCTCGGATATCTTTGGCAAATATGTAAACTTTAGTGGAGTTCCATACTGCTTCACTATATCCATCAGAGGTATATCATAATAATACAGTTCATTATCAACTACTTTGAATTCTTCGGTGGGAAAATCAAAGGACTGTTCAACTAAATCTTTATACGTTATTTTCATTTTATTATTAATGTAATTAAGTTAAAACGTTATATTTTTATAAAGTTAACTAAGTTAGTTATATATATTTTTACAAATATAACTAAAATAAATTATTTTTTTTTAGATTTTTTATAATAATTATATTAATTTATCGATAAAAGTTAATATAAATTTAATAGCATTGTTAACTAAATAATTATCATTAATAGTATTTATATTACGAATTAAAGTAAATAATTCAATATTTTATTTCTAATTCGTTGTAAATTAAATAAATATTTTATGGATAGATAAAACTGTATTATTAATTAATAATAAGTTTCTTAATAAAGATCTTATTTAAAGTAAATACTTTAATAAAGTATATTCCTTCGTCAAAGTTTGAAATATTTAAGCTACTTTCATTAAATTCAAGAATTTTAACTGCATTACTATTAAAGACTTCCACCTTAACCAATGAATCTTCTTCAGGAATAATAATATTAATAGAATCAAATGCAGGATTAGGGAATATAATAATATCATTATTTACATTTTCATCAGATACTGCAGATTCTCCTGTAGATACATATAAATGTAGAAGTGTTATACTGTCGCAACCATTAGAGTTTACTGCAGAATTTTGATATAATCCACTTTCCGATTCTAAAAAACCATAACTATTATATATACTTCCAATAGTTATAGTATCAAATATTTCTACTGTATCAATAGGAATAACAGAGAGATTAAGTTCTACAAGACTATCACAACCATAAACATCATCGAAAGTATAATAGTAATATCCTTCGGCAGAAAGAGTATCAATTGTAGAATAATAATAAGAATCTCCTTCACATATAGTCGCCGAAATATGAGTAGTATCCAACAAAAAGTTTTTCAATTCGGTAAATTCTTCGAAATTATATATATGTAATTTACTTGAAATTGTCATATATTGATTTTCTACATACTCATTTGTCAAGTAATATGAAAGACCGCATTT
>CAZBPT010000012.1:17098-29458 GCA_964493875.1 uncultured Bacteroidales bacterium
TTCTCTCAACTCTCAATATTTGTAAATTTTGACGATTTCCATTAGTATTATTGCCAATATCACCAATATAGATATAGTTGTCGTCAATATCAATTTCTTCCCAATCAATATTTTCTATTCCAGAAAGTGAGTGATTTGTTATTGTAGCAGTAGAATCAATCTGAGGAAAAAAGCTATATAAAGAGGTTTCACCGCCACTATCATTATGTGTATAAATCGAATCATTTATCAAAATAATGCCTGAAGTTTCGTTAACAGTCTCAGGAAATTCCCTGCTGCTGGAAGTATAATTGATTTGAGCAAATATGATATTAACGAAAAAAGACAGTAGTATAAGAAAAATAACTTTGTTCATTAGAATGATGAAAAAATTATAAAATTACGATTTGTTTTACATTATAATGATTCTTATCATTAGTAGCCTTTATATAATAAACGCCTTTGGAAAATTCATTAAGATTAATTTCCTGTTTATCAAAAATTTGTTCTGTTTTCAACAATAAACCCATTGTGTTATATACTTCTATTAATAATTTTTCAGAACTATTAATAGTAAAAATTCCATTTTGTGATGGATTAGGGAAAACATCAAAATCTACAATTGGGATAAAAGGAATGTTTGTAGTTGTATCTTGTTGAACAGTAAAATCATCAATAGTTAGGTGATTTTTAGAAACATTTGTACTTGCAACTTTTATCACAAATTCAGCATTATTGGTAGTATTTAATGCTTTAACAGTTTGCGAAAATAAAATATAATCGTTTGTATCAATTTGAGTTGCCTCTACATTAGGAGAGAATCCGTTATTTGACTCTCTTTCATCATATAAAGATACAAAAATTTTTCCTTTACCTTTAACATAAAATTCTACTTTATAATAATTTCCGTTCTCAACAGTAATTGGTTTAGTAGAAAAATTGAGAAAAGCATTTGTCATTCCATTAATAAGATTGCACGAATAATTTCCTTCATAAGTATTTTCGTCAATTTTAACCACATGAGAACTTGTGATTTCATTTGTATTTCCATCCCAACAATTAGGATAAGAGTTATTCCAATTTTCAAAACCTGAGTTACAACTTAAATTATCAAAATTATCTTCAACGACAATAGAATGAAAAACAGTGTCATCTGTATGATATTGATTCCCTACAGAAAGTTGAACAGAATAAGTTCCGGGGGTAGTATAAGTTACTATAGGATTACTTTCGTTACTTGTACTTGGATTTCCGCCTTCAAAAGTCCATTGCCATGAAGATGGAGTTCCATATGAGTTATCGTTAAATTGAACAGTATTACCAGCAATAGTTTGAAATGTTGAAACATTAAAACTTGCAACAAGAGGAACAATAATTCCTTCTCCTGATAAATTTACATATTTTGTAGTTGAGCCACCAGAAATTTTCAATTGTGCAGAATATTGTCTTTCTTCATCAGGACTGAAGCGAAGTTTTATAAGATATGTAGAATTAGATTGATTAAATTCGCTTATTTGGAAAAATGAGGAATCAACACCTACAATTTGCAGATTAATATTATCTCCTGAAATATTAAAAGGAATAAGGGATACTGTTTTTTCTGTAGATGGTTCTAAAACAGAATTAGCAGGGAAAACAATAGAATTTGGATAAACTGACAATCCAGAATTATAAATTACCTCAAATGTCATTACAGTGTCGGAATTACTAATGTTGAATATTCCAAAATTTGGATATGAGCCATCCGAAAATTGCAGTTTTGGTACACTTATATTTGAAAGATAGGTTCTGTTGTAATTTCGTCCCATCGCAGCACTGTTTAGTGTAGAGTTAATAACGGTCAGTTCATCATTACCATCTGCATTCCCTTCATAATTTGGGTTTACTCTATACACTAGAAGACCACTAGCAGGGATTTGGTTTTCCCAATTAACATACTTGTTTCGACATTCAACAATAAAAAATTCGTTATTTATTGAATTTCCTGTAGTTTTAATCTTATAGCAATTATTGCTTTCTTTCCAAGTCTGGTTAATAGTATAAGTTCCGGAACTTGTGATTTCTGTAATAGGACGAGCGAACATTGTATATTTATTTTTCAAATAAGCTGAAGAAGCTTGTGGCGGATTAGTATTTTCTGCCATAACATCCCAAATACCTACAGGAGTTTCATTATCTGAGTAATGGTATAAATCAGGGAGACCAAAGGAATGATATGTTTCATGTACAATAACTGAAGTGTTATAAACCAACAGATGATTTTCTATATGAAAATTATAAGTACCTGCTCGTACTCCGTTCACATATAATTCATCACCCCAGAACATTGTTTTGTGAGGCCATAATAAAGAACTCCAGGCCGTAACATTACCTCTCACAATAAAATTTATATTGTCAATATTACCATCATTATCTGTATCTAAATTCAAAGAACTTGGTATTTGATTTTTTACATAATTTAAAGCACGTCTAACCAACTCTTGCTCCCTTTGCCATTCTCCATAAACGTCATATCCATTAGGATTTGTATTTTCATCATATGGACAATAATAAGATCGAGGATAAATATCTTCATAAGAAACAATGAATTCACCTTCTGATTGAGGGTAAAAAGATGTCACAACGTCTAATTCTCCATAAGATGCATCTTTGAAATAAGTATATGCTGAAGGACTATCAGTTGAATTATACATATTATCATAAGTTGAGAGAGGAGAATTAAATTCATCAGAATCTTGAAATTTAATAAATACAGTGATAATGTTCATAGTTGTCGTAGTCCCCGACTTATTCTCATTTTTTTTATAAATGATATCTTTTGGCCTTTTAGAAATAATTTCTTTACGAATTTTAATAATATCTTTCTCAGGGATATCAATACCAGGAATAATTTTTGAATTTTTAGGAATGTCGTTGCCGACAATTATACCAGAAGATTCCAATTTATTATTTTCGAGTACTGCATAAACATAATATCTTGTTTTTTTATCATGAATAACTGTATAATTATCTTCAGTATACACTCTTTGATAATATTCATCTCCAGAAATAAGGCAATGAATAATACTTCCATCAGGTTGTTGTAACTCAATAGGATAATCCTTCACGTAACTTGCATAAGAAATTAGTGTTAAAGAGAAAAAGAAGAATATTAATAATGATTTTTTCATATATTTTTTACTACTTACAAATTTAATAATTTTTCACGAGAAATACCATTTTTTTATGATTTTTTTAAACATAACAGCCTTTTTTAATGAATAATGGTGTTATAAATAAATAAATTGTAGTAATTTTGTAAAAAAAGAATGAACAAGAGATTAGAAGAATTTCAACGTTTGTTGGATATTATGAACAAATTACGTGTGGAATGTCCTTGGGATAAGAAACAGACATTTGAGAGTTTGCGGACAATGACTTTAGAAGAAAGTTTTGAATTGACAGATGCAATAATTTCAGAGAATTATGACGATATACAAAAAGAATTAGGCGACTTGTTGCTACATATAGTTTTTTATGCAAAAATTGCAGAAGAAGAAAATAGATTTGATATTTACGATGTACTAAAAAGCATTAATGACAAATTGGTTTTTCGTCATAATCATATTTTTGGAGAAATTAAATTGGAAAGTTCCGAAGAAGTTTCTCAGAATTGGGAGAGGATAAAGCTAAAAGAAGGACAAAATAAAACTGTTTTGGGAGGTGTTCCAAATTCTTTACCTGCTCTTATAAAAGCACACAGAATTCAGGATAAAGCCCGTAATGTAGGTTTCGATTGGGAAGAAAAAGAGCAAGTTTGGGAAAAAGTAAATGAAGAATATCAAGAATTGATGGTAGAATTAAAAAAAGATGAAAACGCTGAAAATAATAAAAATATTGAAGAAGAATTTGGCGATTTATTTTTCTCTTTAATTAATGCAGCACGTTTGTACGGAATAAATCCGGAGAACGCCTTAGAAAAAACAAATAAAAAATTTATTTCCCGCTTTAATTATCTTGAATCAAAAACCATTGCAACAGGAAGAGATTTAAAAACATTATCACTTGCAGAAATGGATAAAATTTGGGAAGAAGCAAAAGAAAAATTATCCTAAATGTCCAAGCATTTTTATTGTTTCAGGTTTTAATATTTCGATAACTTTATTATTTATTGAAATAATATTATCTTTTTTCAAATCCGCCAATATTCTGATTAGATTTTCGGTAGAAAGACCTGAAAAATCTGCAATATCTTTTCTTGTAATTACTCTGTCGATAATATTACTTTCAAAAACTTTTTCAGACAAATAAGTTAAAGTATCACATACTTTACCAAGAGCTTGTTTATTTGCAATTGTTCCAATTTTATCATAAACATTCTGTAAAGAATTTGAATATATATTCATTATTTTAATTGCAAATTTTGGGTTATTTTTTATTATTTCGTTAAAGGTACTTCTTTCAATAATATAAAGTTTTGAATTTACAACTGCAGAACAAGTAAAATGGTAATAAATATCTCCATAAAGACTTGATAAGCCAATAATTGAATATGGTTTAGCGATTTTAAAAATATGGTTTTTATTATGCGAATTTTCTACATAAGATTTTAACAAACCTTCTTTAAGAATCATAACAAAAGAAGCGAAACTCCCTTGTTTGCAAATAACCTCATCTTTTTTTAAATCAATTGGGACTTTGATAATTTTATCAATTTCATTATCTTTTAAACTCAATTCTTTGAGATATTTAATAAAAGAATTTTCTTCTTTATATAATTGTTCTTTATAATTTGTTCTTTCAATAAAAAAGTTTTTCAACTTACGATAAGATATACTCCGAGAAATTTTTTCTACAATTGTTTTAAAAAGTCTGTTTTCGACATCGAGAAAAACTAATTTATCAGAATTTGCAGATTTTAAATAAGAAATAGTAATATCGCCAACAATCTCATCATCAACAACTAAGTTGGAAAATAAAAATTTATCTGTTTTTTTAAAGTTTTCACTCTCAACATTAATATTGTAAACTTTAATTTTTACACGACAGATATCGCTATATTGCCACCATAATGGTATTTCAGCAACAAGTTGTTTTAAAATTTTTTCTAATTCTGTATTTGAATCCTGTAAAATATTATCAATTTTATATAGACATTCTAATTCTTTTTTTTGATTATTAAGAATATTGACAGCATTTTCAAAGTTTAAATCGTGTTCTAACATAAAAAAAATTCTAGCAAATGAATATTATCACAAATTAGAAAAAAAATTAAAAGTTTTTCATAATAATACCGCCAGCAATTAAATCGTTATTTTCATAAATCACGGCTGATTGTCCTGGCGTTATAGCGAAAACAGCTTTATCGAATACTACTTTTATTTTATCATCTATTTGTTCAATCGTAGCAGGTTCCCCAGGTGAATTATATCTGATTTTACAAATGGCTTTTATTGGTGATTTAATATTTTCGTACTTCATGAAATTAACATTATCCATCCATAATTCATTAGAAAATAAATCTTCCTGAGCTCCTAATGTTATCGTATTATTTTCCACATCAATTTTTGTAACATATGCACGATCACCAAGAGCAATATTTAATCCTTTTCTCTGTCCTATCGTATAAAATGGGTATCCATTATGTTTTCCCAATATTTTCCCATTTTTATTTATAACATCGCCTTCTCCAACTAGAGTATTAATATTTGGAACATTATCATATAAAAAACTACGATAATCGTCATTTTCTACAAAACAAATCTCTTGACTTTCTCTTTTTTTAGATATTTTTTCGTAACCGAAATCACCTGCCATTTTTCGTACCTCATTCTTACAAAAACTGCCAAGCGGAAAAAGTGTTTTCTTTAAATTTTCTTGAGACAGAGCCCAAAGGAAATAGCTTTGGTCCTTTGACAAATCCACTCCACGTCTCAAAAAATATCTTCCATTTTCTTCAACAATTTGTGAATAATGTCCTGTAGCCAAAAAGTCAAAATTTTTTTCCAAAAGAATATCAAAAAGTTTACCCCATTTAATAATCTTATTGCACAATACGCACGGATTAGGAGTATTTCCTGATAAATATTGTTTAATAAAATCATCAATTACAGTTTCCTTAAAAAGATTTCTTATATCAATAACAGAATGTTCAAAGCCTAAATCTTGTGCAAGGTATTTTGCTTCAAAGATTGAATTTACAGAGCAACAACCTGTTTCTTTTTCCATACATGCTTTTGTAATAGCATCGTAAGAACGGAAAGTGATACCTTCGATAAAATAATTTTCTTTTTTCAGAAGCATAGCAGCCACGGAACTATCAATTCCGCCACTCATTGCCAGTAATACTCTTTTGGGAGAACTCATTTGAAAAATTCTATTGGATTGTCAATATAATCTTCGGGTTGTTTAAATTTATCCTGATTCTCTTTTGCCCATTCGTATTTTTTCTGCAACTGCTTCATTTTTTCTTGGTCATAATCGGAATTGTCGTTACGATATTTTGCGGTTACGATTTTTTGTTCGTCTTTATCAAAAATTTTCCAGTCTCCTTCTCTCTTTCCATTTATAAACATACCTTCTGAATCGCAAATAGCATCAGGGTTATAGAATTTCCAATATCCATTTCTGAGACCATTTTCACAAAAACCATCTTCTTGAAGACTGCCATTCTTGAAATATTTTTTATAGTAACCGTTCATTTTCCCGTTTTTATAAAAACATTCAATAACTTTAACTTTTGAATTTGGATAATACATTACATAGTCGCCATTAAGAATTCCTTTATCATCGTAGTTGATTATCATTGCAGTAGTTCCATCTTCATAGAAAATTTTCCAAGATCTAATTCTTTTATTTTCATTATTATACGAACCTGTAGCTGCAGTATTTCCATTTTCCCAATACATTTCCACAGTAGAAAAACCTGTTTGATCCTTATAATTCATAATAGATTTGATTTTTCCATTATCGTAATAATAATTAAAAGTACCTACAGGAATATCATTAATAAATTGGCCTTTATAACGAGTTTTTCCATTTTTATACTTTTTGTGCCATTTACCTTGTTTCTTTTTATTAATATCAACATAATTAATAAGAGTATCATTTTCTTTCACTCCAACTTGTGAAAACGATATATTTGAAAGCAATATAGATAATGAAATCAATAAAAGTATTTTTTTCATATTTTTTTTGTTTTTAACAGATTAATAACGAAAATAATAATTTTTTAGTACAATAAGTCCTGCAATTGTTTTATTAATTGCATTTGAATAGTTTTAGGAAGAAGAGATATTCTTGTGGCGTGTGTACCTGCCGGATTAATAATTTTAACCACGTTTTTATTTTGTGTTACATCTGGAGCACAAGAAGTCCATGGATCAAATTCTCCGTAAATTAAAAAAGTATTTGTAGCATCAGTTTTTAAGAAGTTTTCCAATCGTTTTGAAGTAGTATCGTTAAAAGGCACTTGAAGTTCTTTTGGAATAAATATTTTATTAAAATAGTTTTTCGGTGATTCTACATACAAAGATTTTGATTTTTTACTATTGTTATTATTTATCTGTTTAAGATTCTTAAGAGAGTAGCTATAATATCCTAATTCTGCAGCAAACATATAGTTAGCAGGAAATACAGATGTATTATCTTCAATAGAAAAATATTCAGGGCCGGAAACCTGCATAAAAAAATCAAATACTTCGTTGTTGCTAGAATTTCTATTAGGAATTTTTTCTGTATCTCCAATCCATTGCCAAAAAGCGAAAGAAAATTCCATAACGCAATATTCGTAAACTTCTTGAAGTGGAATTCGGAATGTTAATTGTCTAAATGTAACATAATCTCTAAAAAGAGGGAAAAGATTTTTTCTGCGTTTTATTAAGTCCATTTGAAAATCGGAAACTTTTTTTCTGTCAACTGGAGTAGAAACATTTTCAAGAAAAATTTGTGCGCGTTGATCTTCAAGGAATCGTGCAACTGGTGCAACATAAGCGACTACTGCAGACATATCATTTGGGTGATACATTTGATATAGCAAGCATGTTTCACCACCTTTACTAATA
Source organism: uncultured Bacteroidales bacterium (assembly GCA_964493875.1). GTDB lineage: Bacteria > Bacteroidota > Bacteroidia > Bacteroidales > ML635J-15 > Bact-19. Next base: position 25,120 of record CAZBPT010000012.1, read on the forward strand.
CCAGTCGCGAGCCATTTATTAGAATAGATATTTTTTAAAGATTTATAAACTTCGTGGTGGTCAGCAGCTGCATTTTCGGTAGTTAAATATTTCCATTGAATACTATCGGGAACAGATTTAGAAAAATAGCGGTGTTCCACAACTATTTCATTTGCAACTAGAATTAAAGATAACTCATTCATATATTTGTTGCTTTCCGCATAATTCGCAGTATAACCTTCAGTTGTGAAAACTACAGGAGCATCTTTAGATTTATGAAGAACAAAAACACGTTGATTAAAAGTCCCCAACTCAGGATTTTTGTGGTCTATCGGTTGTTCAAACAAAAGAAGGTATTTTTCTTGAAAAAAGTCATTTGTTTTTAGTTCTTCAACACTTTTAACATTAGGTAAATTTTTTAATAAATCATAAAGTTCTCCAGCAAAAATACTCCCAGTTAGAAAAACACAGAATAATACTAGCGATAATATTTTTTTCATAATATTCCCTTTTATAAAAACAATAGAAAAACACTATAATTAAATTTTATAGTGTTTTTCAAATTAATTGTAATAAATAAATTTTACTTTACTATAAGGTTTTGAGTTTTTATTTTTCCATTAGAAAGAATGCAAACTGTATATTCTCCTGATTTTAAAGAGCTTATATTTATTTTATTTTCTTTTGTCAAATTTTTTCTTTCAATTAATAATTGTCCAAGATTATTATAAATACTTAAATTATCGATAATATTATCTTCACAATTAATAATTATGTAATCAGTACTTGGATTTGGATAAATGTTGATATTATCAGATCCAAAATCTTTTAAAGACATTACTATGAATGTTGTCGTATCGGAAATTATAGGAGATAAAGAATTGAAATTAACATCAACTAATTCAACTATAGCAGTATAATTACCAATTTCCAAATCAATTACTGTAATTGGGTTTTCTGTAATATCAGTATCAAATTCTTCATCATTGAGAGTTAATTTTACATAAGCATTATTACCCAAATCGCAATTAGTTACTTGATAAAAAATAGAGATATCACTTGCCTGAACATCAGTGCTAGTAATTTCAATACCTGGAACGATAGAGAAAGAAACATTTGCAGAAATAACCTGATTTAATGTTGTGCTATCCATAGCAACAAGTTCCAATTCTACACTATGTTGACCAATATTTAGATTTTCAAGTTGAATTGTATTAGAAGTTGTATAATCAACAATGCCATCAACTGTATATTTTACGATACCATCGGCATTTAAAGTAAAATTGTAAACATTGAAATTAACATCAACGTTATTAGTAGTTGTGAATTGTTCATTTTCTTCAGGACTTGTGATTGTAATTACAGTATCAGTAATGTATCTGTAAAAATAAACTTTTTCCATGGTAGAAGTTTCAGAATAAGCAGAGAACAAAGGATTATTTAAAGGATTGCTGAGATAGTTATTATCATTGAAACGTAAGAAACTTTGTGCAACAGTATCGTTACACTCAGCATTAATTTGATAGTTTTCTTCAATTGTGATGTTCCAAGAAAGTGTATCTGTATCAGAAAGTTTAAGATGATTTCCTGTAGTACCTGAGCTTCTTGTAATTAAGAATTTTTGATTAACTGGATCAAATATTGCAAAAGCACCTTCTCTTTCAACAAGTTGAATTTCATAAGGATTAACTGTATCATTTCCAATCACTTCAATAGCAGGAGAAACATAGATATAATCGTTTTCTGGTTGAATTGATACACCCCAGCGATTACTTGTTTTTTGAACACCCATTGCCAAATAATTGTCTAATTCTTTACCAACGATAAGATATTTTTCACCTGCAATAATATCATCTTGAGAAGTAACCAATTGATATAATTTAACTTCAGGTAATACTGGTGTTTGAGCAACAAAATTAACAGTATCAGTAGCGAGTAAAACATCTGTTGCATCGTATAAATTTACTACAACAGTGTGATTCCCGTCAGCAAGAGGAGATGTTAAAGTTATTGTAGTTGGGTCTGTAACAATAATTTCTACATCAGAATCTAAAATATATTTTACAACAGAGTTTTGTTCTGTATTTAAAGTATCATAAACAACAGTTGCATCAATAGTTGAAATTATTTCGTTTTCAGTAGGAGATACAATAGTAATTTCAGGAATAACAATACTTGGATCATTGTAGATTACAGAAACTGAATTTGTAACCGGGGGAACAAGAGAAGATTCATCGTTATGAACCAATTCTAAGCTAATTGTATTTGTTCCAAAGTTCAAAGAAGACAATTCTATCAAAACAGAATCTTCAATAATATCTAAACCTGACTGTAAATTTCCATTAATATATAAATGAGCATGTCCGTCACCGCTAGGATTAGAAAGAGTGAATTTGAATGTTTTGAATTTCAGCATAAAATCGGTAGTAACAACAGAATCGTTTGCCGGTTTAGAGATAGAAATCAATGTATCTGTAGGAGTTGCTTTAAAAAGATAAACAGGAGTTTGTACAGATGTATAACAATTGAAAAGAACTGGACTTGCAGAAACATTGAATTGTAATGATCTTGTTATATCGGCAAACCAAACAATTTCAGCAATATTATTATTAATATTTATTGTCCAATCTGTTGGGAGATCAGATAGAGTTAAATAGTTTCCACCACCAGGGAATTGAAGATAATCATCATTAACATTATCTTTAATTGCAAAGCCATTAGCAGTTGCTTCTAAAGTAAATTCATAGGGCACTGTATCATTAATTGTTTCTGCGGGTTGTCCTGCAATTGAATCTTGTGCAAATAATTCTACAGCAAATGCAGATCTATTTGTTTGTGATGTTCCTGTAGTATTGAATTTTTGATAAGACATTGCATAATACTGTCCATTTTTAATTCCGACAAGTAAATATTTTCCTCCATCTACCACTTGAGAATTATCTGTAACCAAAGTATACATAGTATTTTCTGTAGTATAAACGAAAGGAGCTTCATAAGTTACATTTATAGTATCGGATATCATTGGAGAATAAGCATTTTCGTTTTGATCTAATAATTCTACTACAATAGTATTATTTCCAGAAACAAGAGTAAGTGGAATTGGATTTGTACTTAAAACACTACCAACAATGCCGTTATGATAACAACGAACAAAAGCATCTGTTCCGAGTGTAACATATTCTGCAGTAAACTGTACATTGATATTTTCTGTACTCAAAGTAGCACCATCAATTGGGCTTGTAATTGTAATAGTAGGATCAGGAAGAGGTTCTTTATTTACTATAACTGTATCAGTTACGATAGGATCTAATGAAGCGTTTGTGTTATCAACAAGTTCTAAAACGATTATATTTTCTCCATCGTATAAAGAAACGGCAATCGGATTATCATTTGAAATTGCAAAAGCATCACCATTAACTTTATATTGAACATGATAATCTGAAACAGAAACAGTCATGTCTGTAGTATAATCAACATTTATATTTGAATTATAAACAATTGCACCATCAATTGGTTGAGTAATATTCAAATAAGGAGATTCAGAAGCTGAAGTTTCGTAAACAATTTCAATAAAGTCAAAATAAGAAGCATTAGCTCCACGTTTCAAAGCGATATAAGTTGCATTAGTAGCTGAAAGAGTATTACTATCCCAACCTGTTGTTGAGGCTGCACCAATTTCATCACCACCTGAAACAGAATAATTTGCAGCAACGTCATCTACTAGTCTACCTGTTGTTGTTCCATATAAAGTACTTTCACGTAAAGTCCCTCTTTGAGTATAAGTAACACTTACCACTCTACCTGGAAAAGGAGTTATATTATAAATAACACCATTACTAGCTTGAGCTTGTATAGTACCTGCATTAGTACTAGAGCCGGCACAAATAGCTTTTGCTCCAAACTGGATAGTATTTTGAGTCCATAATCTTTCTGCACCGCTGTTATAATTGTTAACAGGAAGAGTAAGTCCTGCATCAGTTAATGATTGAAGATCAATTGTGATTTGTGCTGTTTGCGAATTCGCATGTTGAAATATCAAAAAATTTAACATTGATATTACAAAAATTACTTGAAAAAAATTTCGTATGTTCATAATATTTTATATATAAAATTTATTATACAAATATACAAAAAAAAAAGTAATTTTGCATGTTTTTGAAAAAATATCTTTTTTATAAAAATAAAAAAAATGGAAGCAAGTATAATTACTATTGGAGATGAGCTTTTGATAGGACAAGTCTTAGATACAAATTCACAATATTTGTCGAAAAATTTACAAATAAAAGGTATTCATGTTAACAGACTAATTTCGTGCGGAGATTTATATGAAGAAATATGGGAATCAATAGATTATGCATTT
>CAZBPT010000012.1:29558-47029 GCA_964493875.1 uncultured Bacteroidales bacterium
GGTTCAGCACAAGGGATGATGTTTGAAAAAGACGGAAAATTTCTTATATCATTACCAGGCGTTCCTTATGAAATGTATCACATTTTTGAAAACGGCTTGTCAAAATATCTTGAAAATCATTTAACAAATTGTACTATTTTCCATAAGACATATATTCTTACAGGAACTTCAGAATCATTACTCGCAGAAATCATAAAAGATTGGGAAGAATCATTGCCAAATTATATCAAATTTGCATATCTTCCCTCCTATTTTTATTTAAAAATTAGATTAAGTTGCTATTCTGCAGATTACGAAAAAAATAATATTATCAAAGATAAAATTTCGGAATTGGAACCTTTAATTTCAAAATATGTTATTTCCGACAGAGACGAAGATATTGAAGAATTGTTGGGACGTTTATTAAGAGAAAAAAAAGCAACAATTTCGACAGCAGAAAGTTGTACAGGAGGAAGAATTGCATCTGCCATTAGTAAAATTGCCGGAGCATCAGACTATTTTAAAGGATCTGTTGTTGCATATTCTAATGAAATTAAAGAAAATGTTTTAAATGTTGGCAAGAATGACATAGAAGAATATGGAGCTGTTAGCAAAGAAGTTGTTTCAGAAATGGCAAGAAACGTTCGAAAAATTATGAAAACTGATTACGCCATTGCAACAAGCGGTATTGCCGGACCCACCGGAGGAAGTCCACAAAAACCTGTTGGTACAATTTGGATTGCTATCGCTGACGAAAATAATGTATATACTATAAATAATACATTTTCCCCTTATCGCGAACTAAATATTCTTAAAACTACAAATTTAGCAATAGCTTCGCTGATAAAAATTCTTTTAAATAAATTTTAATTCGAGCTTATAAAACTATCAGTTTATAAACTTTATTTCCAATTTTGATAAAATAAATTCCTGAATTTGATGGAGACATAAATGTTTTTGACTCATCATATTTCATGATTGTTCTACCATTAATATCAGTTAGTTCAATAGTTTCATTATTTTCGTTTACAATATTTATCAAAGTATTTTTATCAATTGGATTTGGATAAATATTATTGTCTGAATCGTCATTGTAATTTGCAACATTTTGTATTACAAAAGGAAACGAAATAGAAATATTTGCGGTATCGGAATATTCTAAAGAAGAACAAACAGAAACTAAAGAATAAGTATAAGTACTGTCATAAACGACATCAGACAATATATCTTGGTAATTTGTACAATCTCCTGACAATGAAGCTATCAAGACCTCTCCTCTATATAAGAAATATGAGATAACGTATTCTGAATTTTCATCATTGATAGTAAAATCTATTATTCCATTTCCATTTTCAACATAAGAGCTATCAATAATTAATTCTGGATTATTAGAACATATTGGAATTTCACAAGCGCAACTATTAGCATGAGTATAAGTAAAACCATCTTCAAGACTATTGCCTGAATTAAATAGAACATTATTCAATTCGTCAGATAGAATAAACGAATTCTCTTCACAATATGAAGCGTTATTATAAGAAAAAGTAAAAGTAATATCTGTATATTTATTTACAGCAATATCAATTGTTTTAGAAGATAGTTCCTCCGTAAATTCTATAATCTGATTTGGAGAGGAATCAGAAAATGAAAGAGTTAAAGAGGCACAATTTCCATACCAGCACCAACCATCACCATAAGTATCTAGTAAAGTCAAAATTAAATGACAAGTATTTGCATTTTCCATACTAAATACAGAATCCGTAATGATATAATTATCATCAGAACTTGCATGGAAATAAAAATCATAAATTTTAGGTTCATTAATTGGAGAAATGCTAGCAACAAAATATGCAAATTCACTATCATAAGCTGCAATATTGCCAATATTAAAACTAGAATTAACAATAGTAACATCATCGTCACTACAAACTAAAGTAGCAATAGTATTTTGTGCAGTAACTCCACCCAAATTTTTCACAGTCACCTTAATAACAAAATTTTGACTTTCAATAATATCGCCAACAACATCATAATCAAGATAATTAAGAATTGGTTTATAAGCTGTATAAGGAATATTGTATTGCCAAGAATTATTTTGAGATTGAATCGTAAAATTAAAAACAAAATTATGACCATTTTCAATATCAGGAGATACTACGAGTTCAAATAAATCTTGCAATAATATTTCCTCTCCTGCTTGAAGTGCATTTATCTGCGTTGAAGGATTTGTTATCGTAACCATAGCATCATTACAAGTTAATGATAATGTCAAATTTGAAGAAGCTATAGTAGATATATTTTTTATTTTTATTGATAAATTTGTTGTTTCGTTGAATGCTAAGATTCCATCGCCATCTAAATAATGATCAGTTTTAGCGATGTATTCTGTATTAGGATAAACTGCGACAAGAGTATCTATTACTGGAATTTTTTGTGGTGCAGTTATTACAAGCAAATATTCGCCTTCTTCACTCAAAGGATTTTCAAAACTAATTGTACAGTCGCCATTATTATCTGCCAATCCTACACCCAACAATTGACCGTTTTTAGAAATAGCTGCATAAGAATTTGCATCGGCGCTAAGATTAAAATCTACAACATTTACCAATATTGTATCAGAATAACTTACATTATTTGCGGTTGGAGCCACGCGATAAGGAACAACAGAACCATCTCCCATTGTATGATAAGCTTCAAAATAGCGTTTTCCAGTAGGATTATCTTCAGAAATCAAAACTGTTAGATTACCAGTAAACATCAAAGAACTTACGGAATTATATTGAGAATCGTCAAAATAATATTGATACATACCTTGATCAGTTTCAGAAAATGTTGGAGTAAAAGTAGTTTGATCAGCAATTGTTCCGTTTACCAAATAACCAACTGTCCAATAAAAATCTGCACCCCAATAAGAATTAGGAACAGAACCTATATAAGCGAAACCTCCCTTTTTTTCTGCACGGATAATTGACTCGCCCAACGACAATCCCGAGGTAAAATCGCCTGACTGACAGCAATTACCAACAGCCCAAAAATATTTATTGATATTTGTAAGATTATAAACATCTTCAGTACCAAAATAAGGATCTGCCCAACAATTTGTACCTCCATGAGCTGTGTAATTTGCAAAACCTACTCCATCATTAAAACGATTGTAACAACCTGTATAGGGTGCGTCATAATATGCATATACATTTTGAAAACCATGACTTTGATTAAAATAATAATTTTCTCCATAATGCAAAGTAGGTTGTGCTTCATGAAGATTATAATATCCATCTACGCCGGCAACCAATAAAACATCATTTAAATAAGAAGGATCGGCAATTTCGAATTTTTCGTAGTACAACAATTTTTCAAGATAATTATCCAATTCTGCAGTAGTTTCAACAGAAATTCTACTGTGAAACATTTCCGGCAAAAAGTCGCCATCAACAGAGGCATAATATAAATCGCTGGGCAAATTATCGTTTTCAACTCCATTTATTGCAGGAATCTGAGCAATATCTCCAACCAAAACTAAAAAAGTATATGGATTTCCGTCAGTTGCAGATTGATTGTAAGCATTTATAATAAACGACTGTATTGCAGAAGTAGTTGTTCCTATTTCACTTTTATAATGAACATCCAAATAAAAACCTTTCTCCGATTTCCATCTGATAAATGGTTGTAAGTTTTGTTCAAAAAGATCGTCAGCAATAAGCAACATTCTTACTGGAGTATTATAAAAATCTGGGTTATCATCAAATAAATCTTTTGATTTATCTTTAAATAAACGCTGATTTAAAATACGCGAATAGATATTCTCAAAATAAGGATTTATTCCGCTGTTGTAGATTTTCCTTGTATTTGTTAAATCTGCATTTTCGAAAACAATTTCAATTTTCAAGTCATTATAAACGAGCAATTTATTTTCTACAGGATTATAGCTTATAGGATTAATAATAAGTTCGCCAAGTCTGATACCACGAAGAGAACCAATTTCAACGATTTTTGACAATTCGGAACCATGAAAAATATTTTGAGAATAATATTTACTGTCATATTCAAAAGGCATCTTTGCAGGGTCTTGGTCTTTACGTACATCAGGTTGTTGCGGGAAAAGTTGTGAAATTCCATATGAATTCAAGTCAATTTCTGTAACGCTTTTTTCTATAACTCTAACTTTACAATTAGCATTTAGAGGAATGGCGATAAATTTTCTCAACTCAGGCAAAGAAGCTTGTCCAATAACACCATAGCTAAGCAAAGACTTTATTTGTAATTTTGCATAAGATGAATTATTTTTTTCAATATTTATGATTTTAACAGAATCAAAAGAGAAATTCACAGAAAAATTATTTGCAGAACTTTCATCAAGGGAAAATCCTTTAGAGATTGCCTTTGAATCTGTTATTATATAATTTGAATTCTGTGCGAAAACTGCTATAAAATTTATGTATAAAAATAGAATTAGTAAAAATTTTTTCATACTCTTATTTTTTTTACAAATGTAAAAAAAAATCCTGATTAATTTGTTAAAATAATTTTATAAGAGATAGACAAACAGAAAATTATTTTACTTTAGTCATGTAAGTAACAGAGTTTGCACTTTTTGGATCTATTGGTTCAATTATGAATTTATCTTCTGTCAGAAGAATTATTTTTGATTTATCGGAAGTCCCTTTTTGGATAGAACTTACAGTTAATATAGTCCCATCATCGGAAATTTCCCAGACATTTTCATTAACAGAGTAACTTGCTACCCATTTCTTATCATCTGCTGTAACAGAAATTTCCTTATTTTGATATTTTTCTTTTATTAAATTTTCAATATCAGTCCTAATATCAGCATTTAATTTCATAATGTTAGGGCTTAAAGATAAAGAATCAATTCTCCAAGTTCCTACAATTAATCGAGAATTTTCTTCGTGAAGAGTTTCTGATTGAGTAAAGGCAATTTTTGAAGAAAAGCTCAATAAAACGACAGACAAAACAACAAATATTTTATTCATATATTTTTATAATTAAATTAGAGATAAATTTAATATTTTGTTTTCAATATTAATATTTTCCAAGATTTTAGGCATTCTTGAATAACTTGTATCGGTAACAAAAATTTGACCAAAATTTTCATCAGAAACCAATTCGGATATTATAGTAACTCTTTTTTTGTCTAATTTATCAAAAATATCATCTAATAAAAAAATTGGCGAGATTTGTAATTTACGTTTGATATAATCATACTGAGCAAATTTTAAGGCAATGATAAAAGATTTTTGTTGCCCTTGTGAGCCTTGTTTTTTTATTTGTTCATCATCCAACATAAAATCAAAATCATCTCTGTGAATACCGTAATTTGAAAATCCAAATCGAACATCTTTTTCAAAATTCTTCTTCAAAAGATATGAAAGTTCATTATCGTGTAATTGCGATACATATTTCAAATTCACTTTTTCGTTGTTTGAAGAAATTTTATTATAATAAAAATTAAAAATTGGCAATATTTCAGTAATAAAATCATTTCTTTTTCGATATATATAATCAGCTTTTTGACATAATAAATTATCCCAAATTTCTAAATTTTCATAATCAAATTTTCTATCAAAATACTGTTTTAATAAAGAATTTCGATTCTCTAAAACTTTATTATATTCTATCAATGATTTTAAATATTGCCTGTCGAATTGAGAAATAATGCTGTCGATAAATTTTCTGCGAATATCAGATCCAAGATGTATTAAATTTGCATCATAAGGATTTGAAAAAACTATAGGAATATGTCCAATATGTTCTGCTAATCTTTCATAAACAACATTATTAATTGACAAAGACTTCTTTTTGTCGATAATGTAATTACAAGAAATTAGTTCTTTTTCATCATTATTGTTTAAAATTGCAGAAATCAGAAAGAAAGTTTCTCCATTTTTTACACTATGTTTATCGCCCCCTATCAACATACTTTTAGTAAAAGCCAAATAATGAATTGCGTCTAAGATATTTGTTTTTCCTACGCCATTATCGCCAATAATACAATTGATTCGTGGGGAAAAATCAAATTCAGCTGCTTCAAAATTCTTAAAATTACTTAATTTCAAATTTTCGATAAACATAAATTCTTAAAATTATTCAACAAGTTTTAAATCGCCTTCAACATCACTGTATAAATTCATAGATTGAACTTTCCATTTATTGTTTGGCTTATAAAAAACGACAACAATTTTCACTGGTTGTCTTTCATATTTCAGAACATAACTATATTTTGCATAAACAGTTCCAACATAATATTTAGAAGCCAAATCGTAACCGTAATAATTTCCTAAAAGTTTTCTATGAGTTTCCAATCCTTCTTTAATAGAGTTAATTCCCTGTTGTTTTGGATCTATTTGAGGATTAGTAGAAAAAATATATTCAATCGCTTTACCTGTATCATTTTTAAAGACAGTAAAAAAATAATCCATGATATCTTCAGGACTTTCTTGTGCATTAACTGTCATTTTAATATTAAAAAAGCACAAACTTAATAATAAAATTAATAGAAATTTTTTCATCGTTTTTTTCAAAATTAACGATTTTTTAGTAAAAAATATAATATTTTTTGTAAAAATACGTATTTATATTAAAATTTACATGAAAGAAATTTCAAAGGATCAAAAAGTAAAAGAAAAAAAATCATTAATAGATAGAATAAAAACAACAACAAAGAAGAACTGGATATGGTTTATCATAGTTTTTTCTTGTTACCTTGCATGGGTAATTTGGTTAGGAAATTATTGGTTATTAATTGGTCTGCTTATTATTTTTGATATATATATTTCTAAATATGTTCGCTGGGCATTTTGGAAACCCAAAAAAGACAAACAATATACAAAAATTAAAAAGAAATCCTTAGAATGGGTAGATGCATTAATTTTTGCAGTAATAGGAGCTTCTTTTATAAGAATATTCTTTTTTGAAGCATTCACAATTCCAACACCTTCAATGGAAAAAACTTTGTTGGTTGGCGATTATTTATTCGTAAGCAAAGTATCATACGGTCCTAGAGTACCAAACACCCCTTTGTCTTTTCCTTTCGTACATCATACACTACCACTTACAAAACAAACACCATCATATCTTACATGGATAGAAAACGAATATCACCGACTATTAGGTTGGGGCGATATTAAGAGAGACGATATGGTAGTTTTTAATTACCCTACAGGCGATACAGTAATACTTGAAAATCAAGCACAAGACAGTTACGACATCTTTCGAATAACAGGAGAAATATTAAGAGAACTTGATTCAAAAATATCTCCTGAACAAAATATAAATCAAAATAATTATTTATACTATAGCCAAGTTGCAGAAAATATTTTTTATGGTGCTAATCTTCAGCCAATGACGAGCGAAAAAGTATCGAAGATGGCAAAGTTATACCAAAATCTCGACAAAGAATATCATAAAAACAACCCTGAAAAAGAAAAATCTCAGAGCGATTATTACGAAATAGCAAGAAGATTAATTTTAGAAGTTTGTGATATTACTGTACGTCCAGTGGACAAAAGAGAAAACTACGTAAAACGCTGTGTTGCAATAGCTGGAGATACTATTACCGTTAAAAATGGCAATGTTTTCGTAAATGGGAAAGAACAAAAAAATTATCCCGGAAAATTATTTAATTACAGAGTAACTACAAACGGAAGCAATATTCCCGAAAGAAATTTGATTGAAAACGAAATTTATAAATCAGAAATAAGAGTCGGAGAAGGAAATACACTTTATATTCCATTAACAGCAGAAAATAAAGAAAATTTATCAAAATTAAACATGGTAAAATCTATTCAACAAGATGTTAAATTAAAAGGTGAAAGTTACTTCCGCATTTTTCCTCACTCTTCTGAATTTGATTGGAATGAAGATTGGTTAGGACCTTTGTATGTTCCTAAAAAAGGAGCCAGCATTCCTGTAAATGATTCAACATTGATATTATATAACAGAATTATTACATACTACGAAAATTTCCTCGATGGTGATACTGCTACAATAAAAAATAATAAATTATATATTAACGGAAAAGAAGTTGATACATATAAATTTAAAATGAATTATTATTGGATGATGGGCGACAATAGGAATAATTCTGCTGACTCCCGCTTTTGGGGTTTCGTTCCTGAAGACCACATTGTAGGAAAAGCATGGTTAGTTTGGTTCTCAAAAAATAATGAATTCGGAAAAATGGAAGGGAACAGGTTAGTTGGCTACAAAGATGCACCCTTATGGAAAAAAATCAGATGGAACAGAATTGGAAAAATTGTTCATAATCAATAATATAATTAGTTTAGACCTAAACGTCTGACTCAAATAACTAAATGATAAAAAAAAGAGAAAAAAATGCCATTGTTTTTAGAAACAATACATATACATACAATAAGTTACTTCAATACTCACAGTGCTATTCAGAAAAATTTAAAAACTACAATCCACAACGAATTTTGATATTTGGAGACAACTGTCCAGAGTGGATTTTTGCCTTCTACGGAATATTACGTTGCGATGCAATAGCAATTCCTGTCGATTCGCAATCAACTGCAAATGAAGTAGCTTATGTGATTAAAGATTGCAAACCTGATATTATTTTCATCACCGAAAACAAACAAAATGTTATCCAATCTGCACTGGAAATGCTGTCTTACGACATTCCTATTCTAGATGCTCAAAATATTGGAATAAATGACATTTCTAATGCTCCGATTGAAGATTTTGATATTCCAGATTTGGATAAAACAGCGTTAATTATTTATACTTCTGGCACAACAGGACTTCAAAAAGGGGTTATGTTGTCGTATAAAAATGTTATGTTTAACATAAATGCCGTAAGTAAAGATGTTCCTATTTTTAATGAAAATCGAAATGTAATGATTTTACTGCCATTACATCATGCCTTTCCATTAATTGGTTCTCTCATGGCTCCTATCTTTGTTGGTACTACCACCTATATTGCAGATGGATTAAATGCAGAAAGCATTTTATCAGTATTGAATCAAGGTAAAATAGCCATCATAATTGGAGTTCCACGATTGTACGATTTGTTGGCAAAAGGCGTGATGACTAAAATAAATGCAGGAAAAATCACAAAAATAATATACAAAATTGCAGATAAATTACAAATAGAAACCTTATCAAAATTGATTTTTTCTACCGTACATAAAAAATTCGGCGGACATCTAAAATATTTGGTATCCGGCGGTGCAGCATTGCCAGTTGAAACTGCTAAGATATATAAAACACTGGGATTCTATGTATTAGACGGTTATGGAATGACAGAAACATCACCAATGATAAGCTTTACACGTCCAGGAGCATGGAAAATCGGATATGCCGGAATTCCTCTCAGCGGAATTGAAGTTCAATCGATAGACGGTGAAATTTGCGTTAGAGGCGACAACGTCATGCAAGGTTACTATAATCATCCAGAAGAAACAGCGAAAGTAATTATTGACGGTTGGCTGCACACAGGAGATATCGGAGAAATTACAGAATACGGAATCAAACTCACAGGAAGAATAAAAGAAATTTTGATAAGTTCTAACGGGAAAAACATTATTCCTGGAGAATTGGAAAATTTGATCTTGAAATCAACATCTTATATCAAAGAAGTAGGAATTTTTATGCACGAAAATGTATTACAAGCCCTCGTACTTCCTGAAATGACCGAAATCCGACAATCAAAAAATCAAGATATTTATGAATTGATAAAAGAAGCTGTTATGAAATTTAACACAACCGTATCAACATACAAACGAATTAAAAGATTTCATATAATTTCGGAAGAACTTCCTAAAAACCGTTTGGGAAAAATTCAAAGATTTAAGTTGTCTGAGATGATTAGCGAACGCAAACAAGTTGAAGAAGATACGAACCAACATAGCGAACAATATAAACTCCTGAAATCGTTTCTCGAAAAAGAAACAGGATATAATGTTGGAGAAAACGATCACTTTGAAATTGATCTCGCAATGGATTCACTCTCTCGCGTTGCAATGATGTCTTACATTGAAATATCATTCGGTGTAACTTTGAACGAAAGTCAATTAGAAGAATTAAACACATTAAAGACTTTGTCTGCTTACATTGAGTCTCAAAGCAACAATATCTCTAACAAAGAAAATATGTCGTGGAAAGAAATACTTTCGGCAAAAATTCCGAATTTTAAACTCCCACGCTCGGGTGCTTTACAGGATATATTAACCGCCTTTTACAATATTGGTTTTTCATTGCTCTACCGCTATAATAGCAAAGGAATACATAACATTCCCAATCAACCATGTATATTTGTGGCTAACCATCAGAGCATGCTCGATGCACCTCTAATTTTGTCAAGAATGAGAAAAAGTCTTTATAGCAAAACATATTTCTTCGCTAAAAGAAAACATTTTAGTAGTAAAATAATGGAATCCTTAGCCAGTAAAAACAATGTTATTTTAATGGACATCAACAATAATTTGCGTGAAGCTTTACAAAAATTATCTTATGTCTTACAAAACGGAAAAAATATCGTTATTTTTCCTGAAGGAACAAGGTCAAAAACCGGAACCATGAGCGAATTCAAAGAAATGTTTGCCATTCTTAGCAAAGAACTAAATGTACCAATTGTTCCAGTAGTTATTAAAGGAACGGGTAATGCTGTTTACTCCAAAATTAAACTTCCAAGATACATGGCTCCTATTTCTGTTGAATTTTTAAAACCATATTCTCCAAGAGAAAACGAATCTTTCAATGATTTGAAAACTCGTGTAAAAAATTTAATAGCAAATAAATTATCTTCAAACAAAAATAAAGAATAGAATCAATTTATTAGGGTCATTTTTATTAATGTAAAATTCTCTTATTTAAAATCATTTAAAATAATTTGGATTTTATAAAATAATGTTTTACCTTTGAAGAAATTAAATAATGTTGGAAGGAAATGACAATATTAAATTATATGATCTGTCGATAAACGAACAGGCTATAATAAAAGAATTACAGTTTGAAGAAAGTCGCATAGAAAGATTTTCAGCAATGGGATTCGTTGTCGGTTCAGAAATTGAATTAATAAAAAAGGGGAACACCTGTATCTGCAACATAAAAGGAATTGAAATTGGAATAAGCAAAACAGAAGCAAACAAAGTAATAGTAGAAAGAATATCCTACAAAAACAACAAAAAATCTGAAAATCGAATAAACGCTCAATACCACGGAGAATATAAAAGTACCACAAAAGAAAAGATTGTAAAATCAAATAAAGATAAAAATAGCAGACAAGAAAAAAAAACTGATGCAATAACAATTTCAAAAAAAAGAATTTTATTAATAGGTAATCCTAATGTTGGAAAAAGTCAGATATTTTCAAGAATTACATCATTAAAGGTTATTTCGTCAAATTTCCCGGGCACAACGGTAGAAATAAAAGAAGCTGAAGCAAGTTTTTATGGAACAGTAAACGATAAAAACTACAGAATACAAACAACAGTTGTAGATATTCCTGGTCTTTACAACATTAACCTAGATAATAGCTACAATGACGTTGAAAAAAACAATGTAGAAATAATTGCTGCTAAAAGTATCCTAGATGTTAAAAGTTACGATTTGATTTTATGTGTTTTAGACACAGAATTTTTAGAGCGATCACTTAATTTAGCATTATTATTACAAACATTAAACAAACCTATAATTTATGTTTTAAATAAATATAAAACTGCTAAATCAAAAGGTATTCATGTAAATAAAAAGATTTTAAGAGAAGAACTTAATAGACCTGTAGTGTCAATTGAAGCAATTTCAGGATTTGGTCTTCATAAATTAGAAGAAGAAATTGTTAAAGTTTTTTCTGACAGTAGCGAAAAAGTCGAAACAGACAACGAAATAAAAGTTAATAACAACAACTGGGAAAGAGCAACTGAAATTTGTAGAAAGGTATTATTTTTAGAACATCGACATCCTACATTTTTAGAAAAATTATCAGCTGCATGCGTGCATCCTGTCGGTGGAATTTTCATTGCGATTTTAGTTTTAGGAATAGCAATTTTTACAATATTTTATTCTGGGGAACTTATCATAGGATTTTTAAACGGTTTATTTGATACTTACTTATTGCCACATATCGAAGATATTGGAAACATTTCTGGATTGCCAGATTATGTAAAAGAATTTTTTATCGGAAAAAACAGTGCCATTGTTGATATTGATGGGGAGATTATTCGAGAAAATCCAGGATTATTTTATGAAGGATTAACAATAAGTTTCATAGATGTTTTTACATATTTCTCATTATTTTACCTAGTATTTGAGATATTAGCCGACATAGGATATTTGCCACGCTTAGCAATTCTTATGGATTCATTATTACATCATATCGGAATTCACGGATATGGGATTATTCCTTTATTAATGGGTTTTGGCTGTAAAGTTCCGGCAATTTTTTCAACAAGAGTATTAGAAAGCAAAAGAGAAAGATTTATTGCTTTAATATTGATATTAATGATATTCCCGTGCATTTCCGGCACAAGTATGATACTTTCACTAGCAGCAAACAAAAATATCCCGATATATGCTCCAATAACAGTTTTTGCCATAATAATATTAATCGGGATTTTATCGGGGTTTTTCCTTAATAAAATTAAGAAAGGCGATTCATCGGAAATATTTCTCGAAATACCACCATTACAAATTCCCCGCTTGAAAGAGATTGGTTTAAAAATGGGCTTGAGAATGAAAGAGTTTTTTCTTGACACTGCACCTTTAATTTTATTAGGGATTGCCATTATCAATATCTTAACTCAATTAAATGTTTTTCACTACATATCGAACAATAGCGTTGTAGAATTTATCATCAGCGATTTAATGGGACTTCCCAAAGAAACTGCATTTAATGTCTTATTTGGGTTCTTAAGAAAAGATGTTTCCATTGGACTTCTTGCAGGAGTAAATGGCATAACGGTATTTAATTACATTGTTGCTTGTGTTTTCATGTCAATTTATCTTCCTTGTACAGGAACTATTTTTGTAATGAAACGAGAATTTGGATTAAAAAATACAATATTGGCGATGGCAATAACTTTAGTAATTTCATTTTCAATCGCAGTAATCTTGAACTTTTTCTTTAAATTATTTTAAAGTATTATTTTTTACCTTAAATTTATAATAAAGATACCAAGCAACAGCAACAGCAATTCCCAATAATATACCTAAAATATAGGAAAGATTATGGTTCAAGGCCAATCCACCATCTTTGTGAGATGCTATTAAAAAATAAGTGAAGCAGATTACAGTTAACAAGAAAGCAGGAATAGAAGCTACGAGATGATTTTTCTTTTCTTTAGCAAAATACATTGCAATCGTCCAAAGAGTTATACATGCCAATATTTGATTTGATATTCCCACATATTTCCAAAGTTGTCCAAAAGCACCTTTCATAAAGAAAGTAAGGAAAAAAGCAATAAGGAAAATCGGTAAGGCTGTCAATAATCTTTTTAAAACAGGTTTTTGATTAATATTCAAAGAGTCTGCGATTATTAATCTTGCACTTCTAAAAGCGGTGTCTCCCGAAGTAATTGGACATACGACCACACCAATAATTGCAATGATAGCACCTATCCTACCCAACCAAGTATTGCAAATGAAATTAACAATATAAGCAGGGTCATGTTTAGGAACCGCCAATGTTTGATTAAGATCTTCTACGGTTCCGAAAAAGTTTATCGCAGCAGTTGCCCAGATTATTGCGACAATACCTTCGGCAATCATAGCTCCGTAAAATGCAAACTTAGCGTGCTCTTCTTTTTTCAGACAGCGAGCCATTAGTGGAGTTTGTGTAGCATGGAAACCTGAAATTGCCCCACAAGATATTATTACAAACATCATAGGATATAAGATATTTGTCATTGGATTATCATGGAAATTCTTGAAATCTGAAATACTTATTTCGTGAAGATGAAAAGTATTATCTGGATTAATATCTTGATATATCATCGAACCGAAAATCATTATCGCCATCAAAAACAAAACAGCCCCAAATACTGGATATATTTTCCCAATAATAGTATCAATTGGAAATATTGTAGCAATAATGTAATAAATGAAAATAATTATCATCCAAAATAAAATTCCCAAATTAGAAATTTCTGCCAATAAAGCAGCTGGTCCTGAAACAAAGGCAACTCCTACAAGAATAACAAGTATTAAAGTAAAAAATCGTAAAAAATATTTTGTTCCTTTTCCCAAGTATTTACCAACTAATTCTGGGAGGCTTGCTCCATTATTTCTCAGAGACATCATCCCAGAAAAATAATCGTGAGCTGCGCCCATAAAAATGCAACCGAACACTATCCATAAATATGCCATTGGTCCGTATGCAGCACCGAGAATTGCGCCAAAAATGGGTCCTAACCCTGCAATGTTCAAAAATTGTATTATGAAAACTTTCCAAGTTGGCATTGGAACATAATCAACTCCATCGTTTATTTCTATTGCAGGGGTTTTACGATTTTTGTCAATTCCAAAATATTTTTCTACAAATTTTCCGTAAAACACATAGCCTAAAATCAGGATTGCAATAGAGACTAATAATGTAATCATAATAAAAAAATATAAAAAAAAAACTCCGTTAAAAAACGGAGTAGAAAATTAATTTACTTTATACTTTGTACTTCCAGTAGTAAAGAAATCTATAATTTGATTTATTGCAGCAATTCCTGCATTAACATTAGCTTCTTCTGTTTGAGCACCCATTTTTTTAGGTGTGAAGAAATAGCGACCAGCAAAATTTTCTGCAAATGTTGCAGCATTATCAGGAGTAACGTCTGCAACGTATTTAATATCATTTCTTTCTTTCATTAATTGCAACAAACCTTCTTCGTCAACAACTTCCTTACGTGCAGTATTAATAAGAACTGCATTTTTAGGCATAGAAGCCAATAATTTATAGTTTATAGATTTTTTAGTTTTTTCATTTGCTGGAATATGTAAAGAAACAATCTGACAATTAGAATATAATTCTGCTTCAGAATGAACAGGAGTAATTCCATCAGCAAGGATTTGTTCATCTTTCAAGAATGGGTCGAAAGCAAAAACTTTCATACCAAAACCGTTAGCAATTTTTGCCATATATTTTCCTACATTACCATAAGCGTGTAATCCTAATGTTTTTCCGCGAAGTTCTGTACCTGTTTTACCATCATAAAAACCGCGAACAGCCATTACTACTAAACCAAAAGCAAGTTCTGCAACTGCATTAGAATTTTGGCCCGGAGTATTCATTGCAACAATATTTTTTGCAGTAGCTGCCTGTAAATCAATATTATCGTAACCAGCACCAGCGCGAACAACAATTTCTAATTTTTCTGCTACATCGATCACTTCCTTATCAATAATATCACTACGGATAATAATAGCATTAACATCACAAACAGCCTTTAAAAGGTCTGCTTTGCTTGAGTATTTTTCTAACAAATTAACTTGAAGACCAGAAGCATTACCAATTTCTACAATTTTTGCTGAAGCTTCTTTTGAAAACGGCTTTTCTGTTGCCAACAATACTTTTTTCATATTTTTTTATACTTTATTATACAAAAGTAATATTTATTTATATATAAAAAAAATAAATTTTAGATGCAATTTTCTGTAAAAAAAAGTTTTTTATCTTCTTCATTTTTGAAAGTAATTTGAGGACAAATTGGAGTAAATAAATAAACATAAGCATGTTTTATTTCTACAAGATTTAGTTCTCCTGTACAATAAATTCTTGATTCTCCTATCGAACGATGCTGTAAATCTAAATGCCAGCATTCAAAATCATCTGCTTGTAAAACTCCATTTCCGCAATTTTGCATATATACCCAATTTGCTTTCCCTTTTATCGTATATCGTCCACTTGTTGCGACTGCTAAAAACCAAACATTATTACAATTTAACGATATATCACAATTTAAAATTTTTGCAAAACAGAAAAAATTAAAATCGGAATAATTTAAAGTTCCCTCAGTTCTAAAATCACAAGCTTGATTAACATAAACAGTATCAATTTTTGGTGCCGTTATAATTATTTTCGGACAATCTTCCTTTTTCAACCAAGTGCATTCGTAATTGTTTTTCAATATTAATTTTCCATTTTCAACTTTATGGTCTATTAAATCCATAACATTGCTATAACCTTCAATAGAAATGGTGTATAATGCAGAATCTACTATGGTAACATCAAAAATACTGTTTATTTCCAATGTATGAAAACTTTGTAATCCTTCTGTTATAGTTATTCTTTCTCCAATGTTTTTAAGACAATTATTAGAATCACTGCAAGATATAATCAATAACAGAAAAAAACCAAGTAAATATTTTATTTTCATTTTTTTTATATATTTTTGTGTTATTTTTTATTATGACAAAATTAAAGAAAATTATCCTAATATCAGCAATAATTTTTATAATTATTTTAGTAGTTTTTATTCTATTTGGGAAAAAATATTATGACAATATTTATGCTTCAAATACCAAAAACGTTGATAAAGAAGAGTATATTTATATACCTACAAATTCCAATTTTGACTCTGTTGTTTCAATCTTAGCTAATTCAAATTTCATAAAAGATACAAGTTCATTTATTAAGGTAGCACAACTAAAAAAATATCACAACAAAATTTATCCCGGTCGATACAAAATCACAGCTTCTACTTCCAACAACGAACTAGTAAACAATCTACGAAGCGGGAATCAAAGTCCTATTCTTGTTAGTTTCATCAGCCAGAGAAGCTTGAATCTATTAGCAAAAAAAATCGATCCATATATTGAAGCAGATTCATTATCACTTATTAATGCCTTTAACAATGATTCGCTTTTATCAGAATATTCATTTGACAAAGAAAGCGTTATGGCAATGTTTATTCCAAATAGTTACGAATTTTTTTGGAACACAAGTGCTGAAGACTTTATGAAAAGAATGAAAAAAGAATATGATAATTTTTGGAACAGCGAAAGAACGAAAAAAGCAGAGGAAATTGGCTTTTCAAAAATTGAAATAAGTATAATAGCTTCAATTGTAGAAGAAGAAACAAATAAGAACGATGAAAAATCTCGTATTGCCGGAGTATATATAAACAGACTTAACAAAGGTATGTTGCTTCAAGCTGACCCAACAGTTAAATTTGCCGTTGGAGATAATACTCTTACTCAAATATTAAACCGACATTTAAAAATAGACTCTCCATATAATACATATCTTTATGAAGGATTACCTCCAGGACCTATTTGTATTCCTTCGATTGCCTCAATTGATGCTGTATTGAATTATGAAAAGCACAATTATTATTATTTTTGTGCAAAAGCCGATTTTTCAGGCTATCACAATTTCGCTATTACACTTGCACAACATAGTGTAAATGCTAGTAATTATCATAATGCTTTAAGAATAGAAAAATATAATAAACAGAAATAATGATAGTAGTAATTCAACGTTGCCGAGATGCCAGAGTAGTAATTGAGAATAAAACTTTCTC
>CAZBPT010000013.1:0-13086 GCA_964493875.1 uncultured Bacteroidales bacterium
GAAACAGAAAAAGATAAAAAAACAGCTTTGATGAAAAACATTGAAAAATATAATTTTAAAACTTAAATACTATACTTATGAAAGAGAATGCTAAAAACAATTTCGATGAAGCTATTGAGATTTGGAAAAAAGAAGTAGCTGACACTTGTGACAACTTCGCAAAGAACAAGGATTTTAATCTAGATTTAGACTTTTATGTATTCCAATCTTCTGTTCATTTTGCTCCTCCATTATTAATGATTGGTGCAAATCCTGGGGGAGAGAATTCTTATTCTTGTATTAATAAAAAAAACAATAGAGAAAGGAGGACAAGTAGTGATTTGGGTTATGATAAAAATCAATTTTTATTTAATCCTGAATGGCGGTCTAGTTCATTATGTAGTCTTTTTTCAGGTGAGAAATTACTTTCAATGTTTGAGAATGCTGTTTTAACAAATCTTGTCTATTTTAATACAAGCACTTTTAAGAACTTTATGGCAAAAAAAGGATCACAAAACGCACTTGAATTTTGCAAAGAATCCAACAGAAAATTAATCGATATTATTCAACCAAAAAACATTATTTTGATGGGTAAAATTTCCTTAGAGGGTATGACGAAGTTCTTTGACAAACCAATGATTACAATACTAGAAACAACTGATGGAAGGTCTGCATTGATAAAGCAAACAACAATAAACGGAATCCCAACTTTTTGGATTCATCATCCTTCTATGAATAAGAAATTCAACACAGGCGAAAACTTGGAATTAAAAAAGAAAAAACTTGAGGAAGTTCTTTAAGGTTAATTTTAGACAAAATATACGATTAAAATACATCTATAACAACAGCTAGCAAAAACTGGCGGCTCAGTGTGGTTTGTTTGTGACGTACTCGTAATCCGACACTACTCATACTGCCACTGTTGATTATGCCTCATTCTAAAACCGAGGGCACAAATCCAACGCACGACAAAAATTGGCAGAAAAAAACTTGCTGAATTAAAAAAATTAGTTAATTTTGTCATTTATTGACAAGTTAAATTTTACAAGCAAATGAAAGCAACTTTTGGAGAATATATAAGACAATTAAGAACAGACAAAGGATTGACTTTGACTGAACTTGCAGCATTGCTTAAACTTGATTCTGCTAATTTAAGTAAGATTGAAAATGGAAAACGCGAATTTGACGAAAAACGATTAGACAAATTAGCAAATGCTTTAGAAATTGACTTTGAAAAATTGAAAGTAGAATATTTTGGCGACCAATTTGCTAAAAAAATGTATGCTTACAATTGTTCTTCTGAAACATTAACTGTTGCAGAAGAGAAAGTAAATTACTTGAAAAACATCAATATTAAAAAAGGCGAGCTGAAATTTTAATATGAGCGATTACAAAAAAATAACTGCAAATAGTGGCTTAATTTCATTGGGCAACACAAGTGCAAGATTAAGTGACCCGAGATCAACCTATGCCAAAATTTTGAATGCACTCGTTGAATTTAGAAAACAAAATACAGATTGGGAAATAACAGACCAATCAGAATTTGGGAAATTATTAGGAGAACTAGGAATATTTGACATTAAAACCGGCAACAAAGTTACTGCAGATAAAGATGTAAGAGTAAAAACAGGTTTTATTTCGCAATTAGGTTTCACAACTGACGAGCGAATTATTACAAACGCAGGAAAAGAATTATTGGCAAACTCAACTTCATTTCACACAAACGATTTTGATATTTCAAAGGAAAGTTATACCTACTTAAAACAGTTCCTAAAATACCAGCAAAATGATTTTGAAGTTTTTCCTTTACTTTCACTAATTTACGCTATTATTGAATTTAACAACGAATTGCCGATTGATTTTGTTACTTACATTTGGTCAGGATCACAGACTAAGAAAGAACTTATTGATAACATAAAAACCTACAAAAAAGATTCTGACTATAAATTAACTGTTTATAAATCTATTCTCAATTCAGAGAATACAATAATTGTAGAAAAAAATGCTAAGCATTTTTTTGCTACTCATAGTATTAATGATAAAAAGGAACTGAACGAACTTTTGTATGCTATTCTTCCACACGGAAAGGGCAACACTTTTAAAGAAAAAACAATTACGCTTTTTCATGATATTTATTTTTATTGGTTAAATAAGAAAAATTGGAATGAAACAAAAAAGAAAAAGTTCATTCAAGACAAATTAAAATCTCGACATAAAGATATTTCAAGCAAAAAACCGAGTTATTATTTAGAAAGTTTGTTTGATACAACCGTCTTAAAAGATTCTTCGGATTGGAAAATAATTATTTCATTTTTTGAGAACACACCTTTAATTTCTTCAGAAAATGAAGAGATTTTTATTGTGAATTTTCACGTTTTGTATATGTTCATCAAAAAACTTTCCGTTTGTGAAGAATATAGAGATTTAAACACAAGACATTTAAAATTGTTGGACATTTTTGTTTTTGAATATGGCAAATTAAAACTCGATCTTGTCTTTTGGTACTTATTCAAAACAGAAAAAGATGAATTGCTAAAAGCAAAACCATTTCCACAAAACGAATATAGAAAAAAGTTAGAAGCAAGTCAAAAGGATATCGGAGATATTTATGATTTTTTAAATATTAATATAGCCGAACTCTCTATACAAATCGCAACCGATTTCCCAGAGATAAAGAAACTTGGTTTACAAAACTTTGCTTTAAAGAAAAAAGAAGAACGTTTATTAGAATTGGTAAATACTGTTTTCACAAAAGAAAACATCATCAAAATATTTGAAAATATTTACCCAAGAAAAGACGACCAAGTTCGAAAACTCATAAAAGAATGGTATCAAGATTATGAAGCTACAATCCCAGCATTGTTTGAGTATCTATTAGGAATTTCATTTTATTGGCTTTCTGAAAAACAAATTAGGATTTCCGATATTCTCAACTCTGGATTAGATTCTAATCTTTTACCTAAAACACACACAGCAGGAGGACAAGCCGACATTGTTCTGCGGTGCAACGATAAAGACTATTTAATTGAAGCAACTTTGAGCGACAATGACGGGCAACGTAAAATGGAAGCTGAACCTGTTCCCCGACATTTAGCAAAACACATAATAGAAATTAATCAAAATAGTTTAGCGTTATTTGTTGCAGGAAAACTTGACCCCAATAATTTAGTTGTTTTACGCAATTACAAATTTTCATCTTGGTATAATTCTGACGGTAACAGTGTTGAAACAATGAACATTTTGCCTTTATCTGTTTCAAATATTATTTATCTTTTGAAAAAAGAAAACGATTTTAACAAACTTGAAAAAAAGTTTGAAACAGTTTTAAATTCGGAAACCAAAGACGGTTTCAAATGGTACACAAACGAAGTAAACCCAATATTTTCATAATGGAATTAAATAAAATTTATAACGGAGATTGTATTGAAATCATCAATAAAAACATTGATGAAAATTCAGTGCATCTTATTTTTGCCGACCCTCCTTACAACCTTTCGGGAAATTCTTTAAATCTTGAAAACAACAAAACAGGAGGAGCATTTTACAAAGTAAATGAAGATTGGGATACGTTTAATTACGATGATTATGTAAAGTTTACAACAAATTGGCTAAAAGCAAGTCATAAAATTTTGACAGGAAACGGAAGTCTTTACATTTCTTGCACACATCACAATATTGGCGAAATTTTGGTTGAGGCAAAAAAACTTGGGTTCAAGTTAAATAACATTTTGACTTGGTATAAAGTTAATGCAATGCCAAACATCACAAAAAGAACTTACACACATTCAACTGAATTTGTTTGTTGGTTTGTAAAAGGCAAAAATTGGGTTTTTAACTATGGTGAAGTTAAAAAATTCAACCCTAATAAAACCAAAGACGGTGGAGACAAACAAATGCGTGATTTCCTTGATTTTATTGAACTTCCAATCGTTCAAGGAAAAGAAAGAATAAGAGGGGAAAATGGACGTGCTTTGCACCCGACACAAAAACCTGAAAAATTATTAGAGTTGATTATCAAAGCATCTTCTAATGAAAAAGATATTGTACTTGACCCATTTTTTGGAACAGGAACAACAGGTTTTGTCGCAAAGAAATTCAAAAGAAATTGGATTGGAATAGAAAATAATTTGGATTACATAAAAATTGCCGAAGAACGCTTAATAACTAAAAAGAAAGAAAATGTCTAACACAATAAAATTACAACTTGGAAACTGTGTTGAACTTCTGAAAAATATCCCTTCAGGTAGTGTCAATCAAATTTTTGCTGACCCACCGTATAATTTGTCGGGTGTAACATTTCAAACCGTACAAAGTGGTAAAATGGTTACTTGCGATAAAGGAGATTGGGATATTATTGACGATATTCACGAGTTCAACGAAACTTGGGTGCAAGAGTGTATTCGAGTTCTTGCAGATGACGGAACAATTTGGATTTCTGGAACTTTACACAATCATCCCTCAATAGGTGTAATTTTGAAAAAATTAAATTTGTGGATTATCAATGATGTTATTTGGTTCAAAAGAAATGCCGCACCATTGTTATCAAAAAATCGTCTTGCTCCATCAACAGAGTTGATTTGGATTGCAAGTAAAACAAAAAAATATTATTTTGATTATGACACCGCAAAAATGATTAACGGTGGAAAACAAATGCGTAATCTTTGGGAAATAAATGCAGAAAGACATAAAACATCGCATCCAACAGAAAAGCCCGAAACACTTTTAGAAAGAATTATATTGCTTGGTAGTAAACAAGGCGACACTATTCTTGACCCTTTTACAGGTAGCGGGACGACAGGTGTAGTAGCGAAAAGACTAAAACGTAATTTCATTGGTTTTGAAATTAGCCCAGAATATTTAGAAATTGCAGATAAAAGAATTAATGGAGAAAAACTAAATGACAAAGTAATTTATTCAGATAAGTTGTTAAAACAAGGCGAACAACTAAGATTGTTTTTGGAGAAAAAAGTAATTTATCAAACGTAGCCAACTTTGATAAAAAAACTTGATAGAAAACAATAACTGCCCCTCAACATCATATATAAACCCTAGATTTCCCCGTCAAATTAAAAATGCAAAAAAAATTGTTAATTTTTATAAAAAAAATGTTAAATTTGTAGTTAATATTTTATAAAGGAAAATAAACCCGATAAATAATTATTGAAATGGCAGAAGAAAATAATATCATAGATTTCGAGAAACAAAGAGTAGAGGATAAATTGAATTATTTGTATAAATTGCAAATAATAGATTCCAAAATCGATGAAATAAATTTAATAAAAGGAGAATTACCTCTAGAAGTTAGAGACTTAGAAGATGAAATTGCTGGATTGGAAACAAGAATGCAAAATTTGGAAAACTCTAACGAAGTGTCAAAATCCTTGATAAACTCTTCAGAACAATCAAAAATCGAGAGTGACAAGAAAATTAAACATTATACCGAACAATTAAATCAAATTGTTAATAACAGAGAATTTGAGTCTATTAATAGAGAAATAGAATACCAAACTCTCGAAATGGAATTGCGTAATAAAGAAATTAGTAAATATAAAGCAGAAATTGAAGCAAAAAAAGAATTGTTGGCTACTCTTTCTGAAAAAATTACAATAAAAAATGAAGATCTTGCTTTAAGAAAATTAGAATTGAACAAAATTCAACTCGAAAATAAGCAAGAAGAAGAAATTTTGATGCAGGAACGCAAAGACTTAATCCAAAAAGTTGAACCTCGTTTGCTTTATGCTTATGGAAGAATTCGTGGTAACGTTATCAATAAAATTGCTGTAGCGCATATTGATAGAGAAGCTTGTTCCGGCTGTAATAGCAAAATTCCACCACAAAGACAAATCGAAATAAAATCAAATAAAAAAATTATTTCTTGCGAATTTTGTGGAAGAATATTAGTTGATAAAAATTCTTTTTCAGAATAAATATTTTTTATGTTTAAAGTTTTACGAAACCGAATTTATTTCGGTTTCGTTTTTTTAAGATGAGTATAGAAATAAATAAATATTCAGATTTATTATTTAATAGCAATTTTAACTTTGAAGAGATTGCTATCGAAGCTTTTAATTATCAATATAATAATAATAAAATCTATAATCAATATTGTAATTATTTATCTATTCGTCCTAATGAAATTAATAGCATCTATAAAATTCCTTTTTTACCTATCAGTTTTTTTAAAACTCATAAAGTTTTAACTACAGAAAATTTCGATAAAACATTTTTCTCCAGCTCTACAACTGGCTCAATTCCTTCAAAACATTTTGTTAGCGATATAAATTTATACGAAAAATCTTTTATTCATAATTTTGAACATTTTTATGGAAATGTTAATAATTATGTAATTCTGGCATTATTGCCCTCTTATCTGGAGCGTGGTGGCTCTTCTTTGGTTTATATGCTGGATAAATTAATAAAAATGTCGGGGAAAAAAGAAAGCAATTTTTTTCTGAATAACTATTCCGAATTGTTTTCTATAATAAAAAACTTAGAGGAGGACAATCAAAAATATATACTTTTTGGTGTTAGTTATGCTTTAATAGATTTTTCTGAGATTTGTTCAATTCCACTAAAAAATGCGATTGTTATTGAAACTGGCGGAATGAAAGGGAGGCGACAAGAAATGTCGAAAATAGAATTCTACGACTTGCTGAAAACAAAATTACAAGTAAAGAGCATTCACTCTGAGTATGGAATGACGGAACTCTTGTCGCAAGCTTACTCTCATTCTGATAACCGCTTTTTTTGCCCAGCTCAAATGAAAGTCTTAATCCGAAATATTAACGACCCTTTTGAGATTACTCCCCACGGAAAAGGAGCTTTGAATATTATCGACTTGGCAAATATTAATTCCTGCTCTTTCATTGCCAGTGATGATTATGCTAATGTCTTTTTAGATAATTCCTTTGAATTGCTTGGAAGAATAAATAATTCTGATATTAGAGGATGTAATTTATTGATAGATTGAAAAAAAATATTACTTTTGTTTAATTATTATTTATATGAATAATAAAAAATATATATCACTGTTTTTCATAGTACTTTTATCAGTATTATCAAATATTGCGTTTTCACAAAATAATTTTGCGATACCCTTTTTTAGAAACTATAAGTCACTAGATTATAATCAAGAGAGTCAGAATTATTCATCTGTAATTAACCCAAAAACAGGAATTGTTTATTTTGCAAATTCTAGTGGTATTTTAGAATTTGACAACAGCAACTGGGACTTTATTGAAACGGCAAATACTCCAGTAATTGCTTTTAATAGCAATGGAGAATTGTTTTATTGTTGTGCTAATGAATTTGGAAAAGTTAATGTGCTGACCCATTCTGCTGTTAAACTAATCCAATTTAATAATGTTGAATTATCGAATATTTTTATCATTAATAACAAAATATTTTTAGTCTCTGACGATTCTCTCTATAAAGTTTTTCTAAAAGATGATAAATATACTTGTAAACTAATTGCAAAAAATCTAGATTTTGTAACTAAAATAGAAAATAACTTATTGCTACATTATCCTAGCTCTGGTTTTATTGTTCTAAATGAAAACGGAGAAAAAGAAACTAATCTTCTTAATAACCAATATGCAAATGATACAATAGTTGATCTTATTAAACATAATGATGAATTATTAATGCGATTGAATAACAATACTTTTGTTTCAATCTCTTTTAAAAATGGGATTAGTTCAAGAAAAATTCTTACACAAGCCGACAAATATATTGAAGAATATATTTATTCCTGTATGGCTTCTTTGCCAAATGGCGACTTGTTGGTAGGAACAAAACAAAGAGGTATTGTTTGTATTGATAAGAGAGGTTATTGCAAGTATTTGCTTAACTTGTCTTTCGATTTTTCTGATAATTTAATCCATAATATCGCTGTAGATGATAAAAATGATGTAGCTTGGATTGCTACAAATAATGGAATTTCTGTTGTTGATATTTCTAACGATATTTTTTCATATACCAATAATCATGGTTTGATTGGGAATATACTTACAATCTATAAAGATGATAATTTATTTTATGTAGGAACTTCTGTTGGTGTTTATTATTATGACAATGCCATTAAAACAGCAGGAACTTTAGATGCAAAAATTTTTGTAAATATTGAATCTATTAAAGCAAAGTGCTGGCAGATCATCAAAATAAAAAATGATATTTATGCTGTAACAGACAAAGGCTTTTATTGTATTGAAAAAAATACTGCGAAATTAATTATTCCTGCTAATTTTAAAGTTATTTCCAAATTAAAAGAAGATTTCTATATTATTGCAGGAAAATCAGGTGCATATTTGCTCAATTTTACGAATAATACACTTGAAAAAACATTAATAAATAATTTTCCATTAGATGTGAGAACATTTGCATATGATAAAAATTCTATTTGGTTAGGAAGTGATAATCGCAAATTATATTACATCAAAGATAAGAATTCTTTAACTTCTGAACTGAAAATTGTTGATACTACAAATATTCTTCCTCCATGTGTGAATTGGGTTGACGTTTATAATGCGAAAAACACTGTTCTTTTTTCAACTAATTGTAATGTTTTTTCCTTTAGTAAAAAAACCAATACTTTAAAACATGAAGCTTCTTTCTTTTCTGAAAATCAAAAACAGTTTTATTATCCTATATATGTGGATTCAGATGAAAATGTTTGGTTTGCTAATAATTGTTATAATGATAATAAACAAAGAGGTTTATCTGTATTGAAAAAAATAAATAACGGTTTTGTTCTTGAGGAATTGGGAAAATTATCTGTTTTAAAAAATTACAATATCGAGTCATTGTATGTTGGGAAAGACGGAACTTTAATGGCAGGAACTACCGAAGGTTTGTTTTCTTGTTCAAATATCTTTAATGAGAAAAAAACTTCTGATTTCCGTTGCTTCTTGAAGACAATTAGGATAAAAAACCATTTAGCAGACTCTATCATTCATTTTGGATATGAAGATACTATTGTCAAAATTACTTTAAATGTTAGCAGAAATACATCTATTTCTTTTGATTTCGCAAGTAATTTTTATTCTACTTCAAGGGACAACGTCGAATATCAATATATGTTGAAGAATCGTGGAGAAAATAGTAATTATTCTCAATGGACAGATTTTACAACAAAAGAATATATCTCATTGGAAGGAGGGAATTACCAGTTTATTTTAAGAGCCAAAGATATTTATGGCAATACAAGTAAATCATATATTTGTAATTTGGAATTAATAAAAAAGAAATCAGTATTTGTTCATCCTTTAATGATTATTTTATACGTCCTTATTTTGGTTTCTATAGTCTTTTTTATTATTTCATTTATCTTACGAAAAAACAAACACGAAAAATTGATTTTGGCAAGTAAGGTTCTTGAACAAACACGCGAAATATCTCAACAAAAAGAAAAGATTGAGAGAATTATGAAGCAATGGCTTCCTGCAAAAGAAATTAAGTCGGAAGAAGATTATAAAAATAAAAACTTTGAATCTGTAACTGTAATTTTTTCTGATATTGCAGGATTTTCCAAAATTATTAATATCAGTAACCAAGAGCAGGTTTTGGAAAGATTAAATTTTATTTTTAATAAATTTGATGACATTATTAGAAAATATCACATAACAAAAATAAAAACTATTGGTGATGCTTATATGTGTGTTAGCGGAATCGAACGACAAGACAATACACATTGTATTATGGCGATATTGGCAGTTTTTGATATGCAGCGATTCTTACAAAAAAATAATGCTGAGAATTCTATAAAAATGGAAATGCGTTTTGGTATTCATTCCGGTCAGGTAATTGCAGGAGTTGTGGGTAAAAATAAATTGGAATATGATGTCTGGGGCGATACTGTGAATATTGCAAATCGTATGCAATCAAATGGGGTAGTGAACAATCTGAATATGTCGCCACAATCATACAATCTTGCAAAATATTTTTTCGATTTTGAGTATCGAGGAAAAATTGCCGTAAAATTTATTGGTGATGTAAGTATGTATATTGCCAAAAATATAAAATCATCATTAACAGATGACGGCATTCATCCTAATCATAATTTTAATGTAAAATTACAATTCCTGAAATTTAAAATTATCGAAGAAAAAATTCTTGCAAAATTACATTCAGGATTAGCTCCAAATCTATACTATCATAATGTTTCTCATACTATTGATGTAGTTTATTCTGTTGAAAATATTGGCAGAAAAGAAAATGTTTCTGAAGAAGAAATGTTACTATTGAAGTGTGCTGCTTTATTCCACGATACAGGATTTCTTGTTTGTTATGATGGTCATGAAGAGGAAAGTGCAAAAATGGCTGATTATTATTTGAGAAAATATGATTTTTCTGAAAGCCAAATAGAAACAGTAAAAAGATTGATTAGAGCTACGAAATCAACATCTAGTCCTAGTGATTTGTTGGAAGGAATTATTTGCGACGCTGACTTGAATTATTTGGTAAGACCAGATTTTATTCCAATTTCTGAAAGTCTTTTCCGTGAGGCTTTTGAAAGAAATAAGGTTACTTCAAAAGAAAAATGGTATAAAAAGCAATATGATTTTATTCTCAATCATATTTACTATACTAAAACAGTTCAAAGCAAAAACATCAATAAAGAGCGTTTGCTAGAAGAATTGAAAAGCTTTATTTAAGATTTAGATTTATAATGAGTTTTTACTTTTCCTTTTGAGATGGAATTGAGTCTGTTGTTGAGCATTTTTTTTCGTAACAGATTAATTTTGTCTGTATAAATAACTCCTTCTAAATGGTCATATTCGTGTTGAAAAACTCTTGCACGATATCCTGTGAGGTCTTCTGTTATTTCTTCAAAATTTTCATTTAAATATGTAACTTTTATATCTGTATATCTAGAAACGTTTTCGTGAATATCGGGAACACTTAAACAGCCTTCTTCTGCAGTACATTTATTATCTGAATTGCAAGTAAATTTGGGATTAATAAATACTTTTTTAAATGTCTTTAGTTCCGGTTCGCTGTCGTCATCGAACATTGTTGTGTCAACAACAAATAAATTAATATTTAATCCGATTTGTGGAGCAGCTAATCCAACGCCTTCAGCTTTTTGCATAGTTTCATACATATTGTCTATTAATTCTTTTAAATTAGGATATGTATTGTCTATATCTTCAGATTTTTTTCTTAAAATTGGATTTCCGTATAAATATATTTGTAATGTCATTATAATTTAATTATTTACAAAAATATAACAATTATATTTTTTTTTCAAATTTTTCTTTATCTAAATAAGAATCTAAAATTATTGCCGCACTTATTTTGTCTTCTGTGCTTTTATCCATTCTTTTTTCTTTTTTAAACCCGGCAGCCAACATTGTCTGAATTGCCATTTTTGATGTAAAACGCTCGTCCATTTCTTCAAATTGGATATCTTTAAATACTTTTTTTAGTCTGTTATATATTGGTTCAATATATTTCATAGACTGAGAATATTCGCCGTTCATTTGCAAGGGAATACCTACAATAATTTTTTCTACTTCGTTTTCAGATAAGTATTTTTTTAAGAAATCTTCAATCTGATAACTTGGTATAGTAATCAATGGCGATGATATTATTCTACAAGTATCAGTTACAGCAATGCCAGTTTTCTTCTGCCCAATATCTAAAGCTAGGTATCTTTTCATTTTTTACAAAGTTAATCTTTTTTATAGTAATTAATTCATTTTTTATTATAAAACGATAGCCGATAGAAAATATCGGCTATCATAAAAAAAATTAATATTTAATTTAGTATATTTAACGTATAAGAGTTACACTGCCTTCTTTTGTATATTGGTTGTCAAATTTGTCTTTGAATACGCATTGCCAAATATATGAACCAACCATAAGCGTTTCTCCTTTGTTGTTTTTTCTACCATTCCAAGCACCTTCACTACATTCAGAACAATCACTGTTAGTGTTAGTTTCGATAAATGTGTCTGTCTTGAATATTACTTCTCCATATCTGTCAAAAATTTTCAAAGAGTAACCACTTGGATTAATTCCATATCCGCAGGGTTTGAAACAGTCATTTTTACCGTCATCGTTTGGAGAGAATGATGTTGGGAAATATATTGTCATAAGACCATCAACAGAGATTGTACGACATGAAGTATCTCTACAATTATAAGTATTTTCGGCAACGAGGCAAGTAGAATATTCAAGTGCATTTATATTGAAGTAATGTGTAGGATTTATATTTATTGAACTGTCGCCGTCACCAAAAGACCAATAATAGCGAATAGCATCTTCAGATTTATTTTCAAATTCTATTAATGTTTGTTCGGGATTAATAATCTCGCTAGACATATTAAACAATGATACAGGAAGAGGATATACAGTGATGAGATTTTCAGCTGTATATTTGTAGTTACAACCTAAATCATCTCTGATTTCGAATTCAACAGAATAAGTACCGGGTTTTGTATAAGTGTGAGAAACAAATCTATCGGCAGAGTAGGTGCTGTCTCCAAATCTCCATAGATATTCATCATATTCTTGAATGTTTTCATCATTAAAAGCAACGGTTAAAGGTCCGCAACCATTTAATGTATCTACAGTGAATCCTTTGTTTGGATTCGGATTAACTAGTATTTCTATTGAGTCGATTGCTAATCCATTTGCGCACATATCTTCAACAAATACATAGTACCAAGCAGATTCAAGTGGATTAATTGTGAATGGTGATCCAACAATTGTATCGGCTGTTCCGTTGCGGTTCAGACTAAAACTCATTAAATATGGACCGCCATTTCCTCCGCTTACATCAACTCTAATATTTACATCTTGTCCAGGACATATTGTTTCAGTGTCGGCATAGATGCTGTTTATAACTACAGGTTTATAAACCGAAACAGTTACGGGTCTTGGAGAGTTTGTACAACCATTAGCGTCTGTAACAGTTAAAGTATATGTAGTATTTTCTGTTGGATTAACTGTCCAAGCGTTATCAAAATATTCGTTTCCATAGTTATCTGACCAATGATAATCGTAATATTGCGTTCCGCCTGTACTTTCAGTTATTAATGTTGTTGGAGAACCTAAACAAATAGTTCTGTCGTTCATATCTAAAGTAATCATTTCTGTTGGAGA
>CAZBPT010000013.1:13186-18150 GCA_964493875.1 uncultured Bacteroidales bacterium
AAGCAATTGTGCGAATCTTCAAGTCTACATCTATAAACTGTTGATACTGATGGAGTTTCAATAATAGTAGATGGGCCTTCAGTAAATGTTGGGTTTGTTGGCGATATGCTCCAATAATAATGGTATTGAGGAACACCCCCGATACCTTGTACTTGAATTATGGCTTCTTGTCCTTCGCAAAGTACAGAACTTGGATTTATGATTGCTAAAAATTCATCTGGTTGTTCAATGTCGAAACTTTCAGTTACAGAACAGCCGTTTGCATCGGAAATTGTTATTACATAATGGCCTGCTGCAAGTCCAACTCTGTTGAGTTCGCCCTGATGTCCATCGTTCCAATCGTATGATAATGGAATTGTACCGCCGTCAACTTCTATACTTATTGAGCCGTTATTAGATTCAAAGCATTGAAGATGTATATATGATGTGTCTGTTATTTCCAATAATTCAGGTTCTGTAATGATAAATGATTGAGATTGTTCACAACCATTTGCATCGGTTACTGTAACATCATGAGTTGTTGGTGGTAGGTCTTGTTGAATTGCAGTTCCTGATGCCCAAGAATAATCGTATTCGGGTGTTCCTCCTAATACTGTTGCAGTTGCAATCCCGTTGTTAAATCCGTTACAAGTTACGTTTGTTATTGATAAAAATAGTTCAAGTTGTTCAGGTGTTAGTACATTAACATTTGTTTGTGTTGATGAACAAATTCCGTTTGTAACAGTAAGAGTTACGGTATGAACTCCTGCATCTCCCCATTCTACATTATATGGACCAGCTCCATCTGCACCTACGTTAGTAGATAATCCGCCACCAAAATTCCAATTATAAGTTGCAGCAGCAACACCTGCCATATTTCCTGTGTAGGTAATTGTTGTTTCATCTCCGAAACACATTATTTGTGAAGCGTTAAACGTAGAAATGGGTATTTCTATAAATGTAACTTCAATTGTATCTTTGTTGCTACATGATTCAACTTGGTTAATTTCTGTATATAGGAAAGAATACGTTCCGTAATCTGTTCCAATATTTACGGTAGCATTTGCTGAGTTAGCATTCATAATATTGGGGTCGTTAGCTCCTGCTGGTTTTGATATCAGTTCCCATTCGAAAAGGGTACCAGTAGTTACATTAGGATTAAAAGGAAATATATTTCCGCAAACAGTAGTATCGTTACCTGCTGATGCTTCAGGATATATACAGCAATTTATATCGTCAAGATTTCTTACTACAACGTTTACTGTTGTGTCGTGTACGCAACCAAAGTCGTCTGTAATAGAAAATGTATAAGGAGTAATACCTGGAGTTTCGCATAATGCTTGAACTGTTCCACTAACTCCACCTGCAGCGCCGGGTCCGGACCATATAGGAGTGTTGTAAGTTGGATTTATTTCCCATGCTGTACTTTGAGCACAAGCTTGTGTTAAGGCAGGATCAAAGTGTATTTCAAATTGGTTTACATAACCATCATCAGCAGGCAAGTAATCCACTATTGATATTGTCCATGTTCCGTTAAGAGGGCATCCAATTAAGGGATCAAAACCATTTTCAGGAATAAGTACAGTGCTATTAGGTACCGTTGCATAAAAATAGCCATCGCAAGCTTCATTCAATGTAGCAGTTCCATTTGGAGCCCAAGTATATGGTAATACTGTTCCACCGTTTATAGGATTGCCTGTTGCAGCATCAATTGCACAATTAGAATCGCACAATCCGCAATAGTCATCTATTGGACTTCCTAACCATGCACCTGAGCAAGATTGATTTCCATAGGTAATTAAATCTATTTGACTACCATTAGGACAAGTAATATACATTGATAAGTCCCCGATATATGAATGTTCCATATAGATTACAATAGATTCTATTTGGTCTACAGAAGTAATCGCGCAAGCAGGATTGAAAGTAGTATATGTAAATTCAGCAGATTGAGGAACATCCTGTATTTCATCTAAGAAGCAGTGTGTTTCAAATAATATTTCAGGTTCTGTATAGCTCCATGGAATAACATTATATGACATATCGTTGTAAGATGTATTATTTACAGTATCAAACTGACCCATATCCAATGTAAATGTTTCACCAGAGCAAACTGAGTCAGGGGCAACACCATCCCATATAACATTTAATGCTACACGGATACTTATCGGTGTGTGCGTGAAAGTACAACCGTTTTCATCCGTAGCTGTTACGTTTACAATATATCCACCTCCATCTGTAAATGTTGGGGTGAATACATTTGCTCCAACTCCATTGTTTGTATAGTGTGTACCTTGATAGCTAATATCCCAATCCCATGTAACATTAGCGTCTGACTGTTGATAATTAATTCCGTTATTAGGGTATGTTCCAATTGCAGTTAATTCTGCTGTTGAGCATAAATCTAAAAAAGAATCGTCATTTTGTGCCATGCCATTTACTGTAAAAGTGAAATCTTGACAAGGAGTGCAGGAATAAGTGAAAAAAGTACCAGACAAGCTACCTGCTCCGTTCTGAGTATATATTACATTCCCATTTGAAGATATAGTAAATTGACATTCTGAATCCCAATTACCGTCTACCCATGTGAAAGTAACAATGCCTGTTGATGTACCGTTGATTGTTACTGTATTAGTTGAACCAGTGGATATTGTAGCCGTTCCAATTGTTGTTCCTCCTTGTGTTACTGTAATTGAAGCACCGTTCCAACCATCACCAAAAGTATCGGTCATTTGAATTGTAAAATTACATTGAGCTTCAACTCCAAAGCTTACTGCAAAAAATAGTATTAAAGTAAATATAAACTGTTTAATTTTCATCGCTTAAAAATTTTTTATATTCAATATCCAAGTGTTTTCTATCACGAATAATTAGTATTCTCCCGGTATCTCCAATACGGTATGTGTGTGGTTTATCATAACTACATTCAGTATTATAAAGAAGAACATTGAAATTATTCAAATCTGAAAAATCAATGTTTAACACATTTTCTCCAATTTCTTTAGTTTGACGATTGCAATATTTTAGATATGGCAATCTATCACACTTTTCTAATCCTACATTCATTATAATGTAGCCATTATCCAAATACCAATTCAACCATTTAATTTCGTCGGTATTATTTTCTAATAAATCGTTGATTGTTTCTTCACTATAAGTGCTTTTTATACGATCGTCCACAAATACCTTATTTTGTGAAAATAAACTAACTGATAATATTAAAAAAAACGTTGATGTTAGAATTATTTTTTTCATATGTTGTTTTTTTTTAAGACTGTATTTTTATTAATAAGTTGCTTTTAATTATTTTTTCCAAATTATCTTTTCTATATCCCATTTATTCTTAGCATTTTCTTCCTTTGCCGGATAACCTATTGCAATAATATTTAACGGTATAATTTTATCTGGAATTTCTAATGCTTCTTTTACTATATCTAATCTGTCTTTATATGGATAGACTGCAGTCCATACACTACCTAATTTTAATGCTTCGCAGGCTAAGAGAATGTTTTCGGAAGCAGCACAGCAATCTTGTACCCAATATGCAGAATCTATTTCACAATTTGCTCTTTCTAAATCTCCGCACACTATTATTGCAGCGCTAGCATTTTTTAGCATAGTTGCATTTGCTAATTTTGAACCAAGATATTCAAGTTTTTCTTTATTTTGAATGGCGTAAAATTTCCATGGTTGAAGATTTTTTGCCGATGGAGCCGACATCCCTGCTTTTAGTATTAATTCTAATGTGTCTTTTGTTATTCTTTGATTTGTATATTCTCGTACTGATTTCCTTTTTAATATTGTTGTTATTGCATCGTTTTGAGAATAATTTTTTTCAGGAACTAAAGTCTTACTTGTGGATTCGTCATGTTTTTTTATCAGTAAAATAGATAAAATTATGATTATTACTCCTAATATTGATATTACAATTTTATAAATATTCTTTGTCTTTATGCGAATAGTCAATTTAAATCTAGGGCCACAAAATAAACTTAAAAATGCACCTGTAGGACAAAAAAATCTGCACCAAGGACGGTTGATGAAAAATGATAGAATTAATATTACGACAGCCAATATTATTACTCCCAGAGAAGCTACGTTAAAATTAAATGCCATGAATGGTTCAAGGTTTTCTAATGTAACATCTAAGGACAATACTATAAATAGAAAAATTACAAACAAGAAAACAAAACGTAAATATTTTAATAAAGTGAATATTTTTCCCGAAAGATCTAATTTTCGCGGGATAAATTTTCCAAGCATTTCTTGTGCTGAACCAAAAGGACATAAATAGTAACAATAAAATTGTTTGTTTGTTATTATTGGTATTAATATAGATGTCAATAAAACAATAAAAAGAAATATTTGAGAAGATATGTCAACACCATTTATCAACCAATTATGTAATAAAGCAGTATTTAACATTTCGCCTTGCCAAAAGCCAATAATACCTATTGATGATAGTAATAAAACTATTCGTAAGGCTTTGGACTTTTTTTGCAAAATAAAACTTATTACTGCTAATACGAATACCATAAATGATAATATTAATCCGATAATTTTAAAAATTTCAAATCGTTTTATCGAAGATACTGTATCTAAATAAATCTCTATTCTTTTAATTATTATTTTTTCAACAGCTTCAGAAGAATAGGTGACACCGGAAATCGCATCAACTTTTTTATTTAAAGCTTCTTCAAAATTTATATTTTTCCAATTATCAAAAAAATTATTTTTTGTTAATTTGTTAAAAAAACTTGGAGTCTCATTATTCTCCAATGCAATTATTTTGT
Organism: uncultured Bacteroidales bacterium; assembly: GCA_964493875.1. Lineage (GTDB taxonomy): Bacteria > Bacteroidota > Bacteroidia > Bacteroidales > ML635J-15 > Bact-19. The sequence continues at coordinate 17,959 of CAZBPT010000013.1, forward strand.
GAATTGTTTCTGTGCTGTCAAAACATATTGCAAGCGGAATTGCATCTGCATATCCTTTTATTTCTGAACAATATTTTTCTGTAAATAGAATTGAAGTTATTTCTTTTTTATTTTCATCAAAAAGACTGTATTTATCTTTTAAGCTATCGTGAATAAAATATGAATAATGAGTAAAATTATTTCTGAAGAATA
>CAZBPT010000013.1:18250-44007 GCA_964493875.1 uncultured Bacteroidales bacterium
TTTAAGCTATCGTGAATAAAATATGAATAATGAGTAAAATTATTTCTGAAGAATAATTCGTTTTTATCGCTTTTAATATTAGTGACAGTCTTATTTTTTTCACCAGATAATTGATATCCAAAAAATTTATTCGAAGTTAGGATTATTATTACTAATCCTATCGCCAGAATAATTATTTTTATTATTTTACTGATTTTTACCATTCCTATATTAAAAAAATGCAGGGTTTTTTATTTAAGTCAATTTTAATTTTTCCCCATTCAATTATACTTTTTGTATCAATAAATTCATCTTCTTCCATTATGTTGCAAGCGATACATAATTTCGTGTCTGCGGATAGATTTTGTAATAAATCTGAAAGTAAGTTGTTGTTTCTGTATGGAGTGTCCATAAATATTTGTGTCTGATTTTCGCATTTAGAACGATTTTCCAATTGTTTTATTTTATTAATTCTATCTTTCTTTTCTATTGGAATGTATCCGTTGAAAGCAAAATTTTGACCATTGAGCCCCGAAGCCATTAGTGCTAAAAAAATTGAAGAAGGACCAACTAACGGAATAACCTTAATTTTATTTCTGTGTGCCCACATCACAATGATATTTCCGGGGTCGGCAACACAAGGTAATCCGGCATCGCTTAATAAACCAATTTTTTTGTTATCTTCAATTTTATTTAATTCCATTAAAATATCTTCAAATTTTTCATTTTTGTTTATTTCAATGAATATTAAAGAATTAATATTGATAGCAGAATTTATTTTTTTTAGATAACGTCTTGCTTCCCTAATGTTTTCTACAATAAATACTTCGATACTATTAATAATTTCTGTATTTAATGCCGGTATTGCATTACTGATTTTGCTGTTACTTATTAAATTAGGTATTAAATATAACGTTGTATTCATTATAAACAAATATAATAATTTTTTTTAATATATTATAGAAAAAAATTATCTTTAAATTATTTTATTATAATTGAAATTAAATTAAATTTGTAAAAAACTAAAATTAAAAATATGAATAGAATTAAAGGAACAGAAACAGAAAAAAATTTATTAAAATCGTTTGCAGGTGAATCTCAAGCAAGGGGTAGATATACACTTTTCTCAAAAGCAGCAAAAAAAGAAGGCTTTGAACAGATCTCAGCAATATTTTTAGAAACAGCTGAGCAAGAATTTGAACATGCAGAAGTATTTTTTAAATATCTTGAAACTGGAGAAGCTGTTGAAATTACAGCAAGCTATCCTGCAGGAAAAATTGGAACAACTGCTGAAAATCTCTTAGCTGCTGCTAATGGCGAAAATGAAGAATGGACAGAACTTTATCCTCATTTTGCTGAAGTTGCAGAGAAGGAAGGTTTTAAAGACATTGCTACAAGTTACCGTATTATTTCCAAAGTTGAAGCAGAACACGAAAAACGCTATCGCAAATTATTAGAAAATGTAAACAGTAATTCTGTTTTTGAAAAATCCGAAGAAGTTGAATGGATGTGTCGAAATTGTGGATATGTTGTAAAATCTAAAAAAGCACCACAATTGTGTCCGGCATGTAAACATTCCCAATCTTATTTTGAATTAAGAAAAATTAATTATTAAGAAATACAGCCTTCGGGCTGTTTTTTTTGGTTTTTTTATAAATAAAGGCTAATTTTACATTAGAAAAGTCAATCTTTTTTAATGAAAAAATATCAAGTTTTAATTTTTATCTTAATTGTATTTTTTATATTAGGTGTTATAGCTTTGTTATTCCCTGAAAATGGCATAAAAATTACTGAAGACTTTCAACTGTATTTTGCAAATTATAAAAAATATTTTACTGCAAAAGAAACAAATAAATTGGATTCAATAAGTTTTGATACATTATCTATTGATGATATTGCTATTGACAGCTTTGATTTGGAAGAGGTTAAAAAGAACCTAACTCCAATTGAATTCCCCAAAAAAGATACTACTATTTTAAATGCTTTCTTTGCAAAATTAAATAAGATTTCGGAAATTGGAAAAGTTCGTGTTTTACATTATGGCGACAGCCAAATTGAAGGAGATAGAATTACTTCTTTAATTAGAAATAAATTGCAAGCAAAATTCGGCGGTAATGCCATCGGACTTGTTTCTCCTATTACTAGTTATGCTCAATGGAGTATTTTGCAGGATGCTTCCGACAATTGGGTAAAATTTTTAGGCTTTTGCGATATCGATACTGTTGTAAAACATAGAAAATATGGTCCAATGATTAATTTTTGTCGTTTCACTCCAATTCATAATGATACCGTTTGGAAACGTCCCGAAAAAACATCTTCTGCTTATATTCATTATACAAAATCTAAATTAGGATATTCTAATACTACAATTTTCAAAAAAGTTTCTGTATATTATGGAAATTCAAATGAAAGTTGCGGTATTGTAATTAAGTCTGGTGATGAAACTATTGCAAAAGATTCTTTAAGGGCAGGCAAAGATTTTTATGTTTATACCTATTTGTCTGATAGTTATTTATCGGATATTACTATTGAATTCGAAGGATACGACAGCCCCGATATTTATGGGATTTCTTTGGAAGATAATTACGGAGTTATTGTAGATAATATTGGATTACGGGGTTGCAGCGGAGATATTTTTGCAAATCAGGATGCAAATTTTTTAAGTAAATGTTTTTCTCATATTTCTGCCGATTTGTTTATTTTACAATTTGGTGGGAATGCAATTCCAAATATTAAAGATAAAAAGGGGATTACAAATTTTTGTAATTATTTTAAGATGCATCTTCGTTTTTTGAAACAACTTAATCCGAATGCAGCAGTAATTGTAATTGGTCCTAGTGATATGTCAACAAAAATCAAAGGTGAATATGTAACATATCCTCTGTTGGAAGATTTTATTAATGAATTTAAATCTGCTTGTTTGGCTTGTAATGCTTGCTATTGGGATTGTTTTCAGGCTATGGGAGGAAAAAATTCTATGCCGTATTGGGTAAAAGCCGAGCCGTCATTGGCAGCAGAGGATTATACTCATTTCTCTCCTCAAGGAGCTTTGCTTATTTCAAATCAATTTTATAATGCTTTGATACTGGAATATATGAAAAGCACGAATAAAAATGCTAAGAAGAAAAAAATATAATTTTCTTAATCAAAATATATTTTATTCTATTTCCTCCAGGATTTTTTCTCCGTCAATTTTTATTATATTTCCATTTTTATATACATAAGTTTTACTAATGCTGTTATCCAGATTAAAAACTTTCCATTCTCCGTGTTTTTTTCCGGCTCTATATTCTCCTGAAATAAAAATATTGCCATCAGGGTAAAACCAATATTGACGTCCTATGGGGTCTCCGTTACGGAAATTTCCTTCAAAATATTTATTTTTGTTGAGATAATGCATTTCCCATTTGCCATTTAGTTCTCCATATTCATATTTCCCTTTTTGTTTGGTAATGCCAATTGTTAAATTCCATTCTCCATTTCTTTCGTTGTCGAAATATTCTCCTTCGGCAATAATATTTCCGTTCTTGTCATATTCTTTATAATGCCCTTCCAATTTACCGTTAAGATAATTTTCTTCCTTCCTAATTTTTCCGTCAGAATAATACCATATCCATTCTCTATCAGGATTATCGGCAGTATAATGACCTTCTTGTTCTAATTGTAAATTGGGGAAATAATATTTCCAAAGTCCTTCTTTTAGTCCTTTTTCATATTCTCCTTCGGCAAAAAAGTAATTGTAAATGCTGTCGTATAATTTCCATTTTCCTGTTTTTAATCCATTTTTATCAAAGAAACCTTGTCCTAGTAGTTTGCCAGTTTGAGAATATTCTTTTGATATTGTTATTTGTCCATTTTCGTTATATTCTTTATGGATACCAACAGAATTATTGTTTAGAAAAGCTCCTTCATACTTAATATTTCCATTCTCGAAGTATTCAGTTCTAAGTTCAGATTTTAATTTTATGGCCTCTTTTTCAGGAGGAATATATACAGAACCTTTTACATAAGTTATTTCCTTAATAAGTTTTTCAGAAAGGTCGTATTCTTTATAACTGCCATGAAGGCTGTCGTTTGAATAGTATCGTTCACGATGTTTATTCCCATTTTGATGAAAATCTATCCATAATCCTTGTTTTAATTTGTCGTTGTTATAGCGATTGATTTTTTGTAAGTTTAGTTGATAGCCATTGAAATATGTTCTTAGGACAATAACAATACTATCTTTATTGTATGTTTTTGCATAACCGTGTCGTTTGTCGTTTTTGTAATTTATTGAATTTATCAATATATTGGCGGAGTCAAAAAAATAGGAGAGACCTTCTTTTTTGTCCAAATAGAAAAGCTCTTTTGATTTCAGATAATAATGTTTAATTGAGTCTTTATCATAGTAAAAAGAGTATGTGTAAGAATATCCGTTTTTTTTATCTTCGCGATAATTAATTTTTTTTGAGATATTTCCGTCAATATTATAGAAAATCCAAGTACTGTCCAAAAGAAAATTTACTCTGTTTCCTTCTGATTTTAATGTGCCATTTTCGTAATAATTTTTCCAATAGCCGTTAGCTTTTCCGTTTTCAATAAATCCTTCGCTTGAAAGATTTCCACTTTGATAATAAAAACGAGTAAACCCATCGCCATCTTTTTGCTGTGAGAAACTTTCATTGCAAAAAAAGACAAGCAAAGTAATTATTAAATATGTTTTTATTTTCATTGTATAAATAACGTAAAAAAAATCAATATTTTATAAAATTCAAAAAAATATTAAAATACCAAATATTATCAATAATATTTGGTATTTTCTTAAAAAAACACATTTGTAAAATTATATCAATGTTATTTTGTTTTATTTTCTTTCTTAGATTTTAAAAATTCTTCGTGTTTTTCGATGAATCCTTTTATACTATCAACAGCAAGTCTTTTGGCAATAATTTTTTTGTCTTTGTCAAGAATAAATACTGCGGGAGTAGAATAAATATCATAGTAATCTCTGAATTTTGAATGTGGATAAGGACCATCCCAAACGTTGTACCAACCTTCAATTTCTAATGAATCTTTTTGAATAAAATCAGTCCATTCTTTTTTATCGTATTGAGTATAAACAGCAAAGACTTTTACGCCCATATTTTTTAGTGAATCTAAAAGTAAATCTCTTAATTTTGGAACTTCTTTTTTACAATGTCCGCATGAAGGTTCATAGAATATTAAGATAGTATAATTTGCAGAAATGTCATGAAGAGTATAATATTTTTCGTCAGCACTTTGCATACGTTGCAAGTTATACGCTATAGAACCAATTTTATTTGGAGTGATTTTTTCTACTCTTTCTGCTGCTTTTTTCAAGAAAGTAGAATCAACCCAATCGGCTTTACCGCTTAAATACCATTCTTCTGCAATAGCAACCATTACTGCATCGTAGCCCATAATTCTGGATGTATCGAACATATTGAAAATGTGTGAACAAGTATATTTAAACATTAAAGTATCACCGCTTTCATAAGATTTTCGGATAATTTTATTAATGTCAACTATAAGAGAGTCGGGTATCGGTGGAATCATTCTTTCAATAAAGTAGTCTAATTTTGTTTCAAAAATAGGAGTTCTTAATAAACCACTTTCTCCAAAATCGATATTGTCCCAATAGTGTTTTTTAAAATAATGATAAGCGAAAGTTTCGTCGATAATATTTCCATTTTCGTCTTTTGGCGCTTCAGGAATTTCAGGTTCTATCATAGACTTTAAAACTTTTGAGAAGAAGTAATTTGGATTTTCATTAATTAACGACAACTGATAATTTTTCATTTCATCAGACCAATCCATTATTTTTTGTCGTACTTCTTCTTGTTTTTCAGTATTTTTTTCTTTTGTAGCAGCTTCGTATTCACTGTTCAGAAGGGATCTTTTTTTTGATAATTCAACCATCTTTCGTTTATACTTTAGAAAGCTAAGGTTTTCTTTGCTACCTTTAATCACCATATTATTATCATAATCTATGGTATCGGTTTCGATAGTGATTTTTTGTGAATCGGCAATTAAAAATTCAAAATATCTCATACCTTGCGATGGCATAACAATAAGATAAATTCCTTTCGGTAATACTTTATTTTTTGTAAAAGTGGCATTTCCTTTACTGTCAATAGCTGCCGTATCAACAATGTATTTTTGTTTCCCAAAATGGTGACATAAATAAACAACAGTATCACTAATCCCTTTAATGTTTAATTTGATTTCATATTTTTGAGAAAAACTGAAACTTGTAATCAGAAAAACTGATATGAATAATAATAATATTTTTTTCATTTTTTTAATTTTTTGCAAATATTTTATATATCAAAAACTGTACAATTTTTTTATTTTAATAATCTAAATCTGGCATATAATCATTACTTACAACTTTCATTTCAATTCTTCTGTTTTGTTGGTTTGCAACTACTTGTTGCTCAACAGTTAATGAATTGATAAAAGTTTCATCTAACACAGTTCCTTTTGGCAGAAAGGGGAATTTTATTTCCGGGTTAGTGATTGTTTTTGGCACAGTTTCTCCGTATCCAACAGCAATTACTCTTCCGTTAGCTACTCCTTTAGAATTAAAATAGCTTGTTACTGAATTTGCTCTTTTTTGGCTTAGCACCATATTTGCTTCGGCTGTTCCTATCATATCGGTATGGGCAGACAATTCTATAACAATAAAAGGATTTTCGTTCATTATGTCAACAATACTGTCGAGAGTATGTTTAGAAGAGTTTGTCAGTTCCCATTGCCCGAATTCAAATTCTATATTTGGAATTTCAAATGTTTTGTTGTAAGATTCCAATAATATGTCGTATTTAAATGTATTGCTATGTTCAAAGTTTGCAGTCGAAAATCTTGATTTTCCGTTAAAGTATCCGGATTTTGTTGTAAGAAAAACATATTCGGTATTTTTTTTAAGGCGGAAAGAAAAAGTATCTTTTTTATTCTGAAGAATAATAGTGTCTCTAAACGAAGAACCGTCGCTTCCGTAAAGAGTAATCAGTGTGCTGTCGATTATTTTGTTGTTATCTTTATCTTTTACAGTTCCGGTAAGACGAAAAACAACTGGAATTAATTCAAAATAATAAATATCGTTTCCTTTTGAGCCTTTGCGGTCGGAAGTAAAATAGCCTTTTTCTTCTTTTTCGTAGAAGTAAATTCCATAGTCGTTCCCATTGCTGTTGAATGGAGTTTGCATATTTTCGGATTTCCATTTCCCATTTTCGTCTTTTGTGGCCTTAAAAATATCTAGGCTACCCATAGTAGGCGGTTTAGAACTTGAGTAATATAATTCGCCGTTTGTTCTCATAAAGGGAAACATTTCGTCACCTTTAGAATTTATTTCAGGACCCATATTTATCGGTTTAGACCAATTACCATCTTTTTTTTCTGAGAACCAAATGTCAGTACCACCATAACCATTATCAAGACGAGCAGAGAAATAAAGAGTTGAGCCGTCTTCAGACATTGTGGGGTGTCCCAGAGAAAGTGAGTCTCCAGTAATCTCAACGCGTTGTGGATTCATCCATTCTCCGTCAACTTTTTGAGCAACGTAAATTTGGCAACCTATATCTTTTCCTTTTTCTACAATACATCGTGTAAAGTAAAAATCACGGCCGTTGTTTCCAATAAAAGGAGTACCTTCATCAAAAATAGTATTTAAGGAATCCAGTCCTAGTGGTTCAGACCATTTGTTTCTTTTATCAAATTTCGTTAAAAAAACATCACCTAATTTTTCACCGGTAGCTTTACTTTTTTTACCTTTTGCTTCTTTACGTATAGAAGTAAAATAAACATGGTCATAACCTCCTTTTTCATCAACATAAGGACAATAGTCGTCATCACGAGAGTTGAGATGTTTTGCTGCTTCGATTCGATATTTCATTCTGTTGTTGCTCCATGTGATAGCTAAATTTACAGCATCAAGGCCGTTTTTTGCAACAGAGTCTTCGGGGTATATTTCTAATAATTCAGTATAATTTTTTACTGCTTCTTCAAAATTTCCTTCCTGAATATTTATTTCACCTAATTTAAGCATAGCAAAATATTCAAATTCTCTATCTTTAATGCAACGTTTGTAAGCAGATTTGGCTTTTTTGTATTCAAAAATTTGATAGTAGGCTTCTCCAATTTTAAAATATACTTCAGTTTTTAGTTTTTTGTTTTTTATTCTTTTTACCGCAGAATTATATTGAAGTATGGCGTTGTAATATTCTCCTTTTTCGTATGTCAGGTCAGCTTTTTTAATTCTTTTCTCAATTTTTGATTGACAAAAAATAGCGTTTGTTCCTGCAATAATTATTAGTATTATTAGTATATTTTTATTAAAAAAATTCATTATAAAATTTCTGTTTACTAACGATAGTGCATAAAAAAAATTATAAAAAACTTGTTTTTTTGAAAAAAAAGCATTATTATTGTATAAATATTTGCCTATAGAACGAATTTTACTATAAAAAACGAATATGAAATTACACGATTGTTCTGATGCAGAACTAATAGAAAAATATCTAGAGGGCAATAAAATTTCTATGGAAGTTTTAATTAACCGTTATAAAAAGAAAGTGTATAATTATATACTTATAACTGTAAAAAATCCAACGGTAGCAAACGATTTATTCCAAGATACATTTATGAAGGTAATAGCATCTTTAAAAAATGGTGCATATAAAGATAATGGTAAGTTTGGAAGTTGGATAATCAGAATTGCTCATAATATTACTATTGACCATTTCCGCATGGAAAAAAATAGAAATTTATATTCCAAGACAGATGACAAAATTGATATTTTTAATCAAGTTTCTCTCTGTGATTCTACAATTGAAGACCATATTGTAGATTCTCAAATTGAAAATGATTTAAGAAATATTATTGAATTTTTGCCGGAAGAGCAAAAAGAAATAATATTATTGCGTCATTATGGTGGAATGAGCTTTAAAGAAATTGCTGAGCAAACTGGTGTCAGCATAAATACCGCTTTAGGAAGAATGCGATACGCTTTGATAAACTTGCGAAAAGTTATTGAAGAAAATAATATTGTCTTAAATTAAAAATAATGTTATTAAATATAATTTGGAATTTTGATCCTGTACTTTTTGAAATTGCAGGACGTGAAATACGTTGGTATGGTTTATTATTGGCTATAGGTTTTTTATTGGCCTATATTATTATCGGAAAAACTATGCGAAAAGAAGGTTACAGCCAAAAACGTATCGACGCTTTTACAATGTTTGTGATTATTGGTACAATAATAGGTCTTCGTTTAGGGCATTGCTTTTTTTACGGACCATATTTTGATGTCATAGACCCAGAAACAAATACTATTATCGAAAGAGGATATTTAAGTCACCCGTTAGATATTTTAAAAGTATGGGAAGGTGGACTTGCAAGTCACGGTGGAGCAATTGGAATTCTTTTGGCAGTTTTTATTTTTACAAAAGTATATAAAGAGTCTTTTTTGGGTTTGATGGATAGGGTTGCATTGGTTGTTCCTCTTGCAGGTGGAATGGTACGTTTAGGAAATTTATGTAATTCGGAAATATTAGGTAGTCCTACTTCTCTACCTTGGGGATTCGTTTTTAAACGTAGCTCTGAATATTATAATTTAATTCCTGTAAATACAATTCCGTTGCATCCAGCACAATTATATGAAGCTATTTTTTATTTTATAATGTTTATTGCATTATATTTTGTTTATAAAAAATATCATTCAAAGTGGGCAAACGGTTGTTTCTTGGGCTTGTTTTTAATAATATTATTTTCTTTCCGCTTTTTCATTGAATTTATCAAATTACCACAAACAATCTCTGATACTTCCATCCTTGACTCTTTGGGTATAGATACAGGTCAATTGTTGAGTATTCCTTTTATAATACTAGGTATTATATTACTACTACGTAGTTATTACATAAATAAGAGGAAGAAAATTGTAGCTAAAGATACAAAATAAAAAATTATTTATTTTTGTTCATTTCAAATTCTTTAAAAGAAGCAGGATATGGATTGTTTTTTATGCCAGCTAATAAGCAAACAGCTTTGTGACTTTCTTGCAATAATTTTTCAATAGATTTTTTTCTGTTCAAAGATTTATCGGCAAAAATGGGTTCTCCGATATTCAGAGTTATCAAAGGAGTATTTTTGTTCCATAATTTATATATACCAGTTGCCTTTCGATATGAAATTGCCATTGGAATAATAGGAACGCCAAAGCTGTAAGCAGAAACAAATGCACCGGGTTTGAAAGGTCTTATTGGCTGAAAAAAATGCCAATTGGAACTTTCCGGAAATACATGGATCCATTTCTTTTCTTGATTTAATTGCTTCAATGATCTCATAAACGCCATATTTCCTGATTGTGTTTCGGGAATTGGAATTCCCCTAATATATCTTATATACTTGGAATCTTTCCCAAAAAGTAAATTTTTCCATACAATAACGTAGGGCCTTTTAAAACGAATAGCTTGAAGTATACAAATAAAATCCCATCTAAGTACGTGATTACAAATAGTAATAGCACCATTTTTTAATGATTTTTTGTATTTGCGAAGATATTCGCGTCCATTGATTTTTAATCCGAGAATAATAGTTTCCAAATTGAAAGCAACTATACAGGCAAGTAGATAATATAAGCACCAGCTTATGAAACGGAATTTAAAACTTCTATCAACATAATTATAATCTTTATCTATTGAAGTATCTGAAGGTATAGTATCATCACCGATGATATGTTTATCCGGTTCGTCTAATGGATAATTTAATTCCGTATTTGAAAATGGTACATAAGGTTCTTGATCTTTTATCATTTTTGTAAAAATGCAAAGTTACAAAAAAAAAATTAAAATTTACGTTTTTTTGAATAAAAACATCAAAAACCATTAACATAACAAAAAAATATTGTAACTTTGTGAAATCAAAAGATACAGAAAGAAACTATGATAGCAGTAAATAATTTGTCGGTGTTATTTGGAAATTTTGAATTGTTTAATAACATTGGCTTTATGATAAATAAAGGCGACAGGATAGGATTAGTTGGAAAAAACGGTGCGGGAAAATCTACGTTATTAAAAATTATCAATAAACAAATATCTCCTTCTTCAGGCTCTATTTCTATGCCTAATGATTTAAAAATTGGTTACTTGCCACAACAAATGCCTTTATCCAACAAAAAAATTTCTGTATTGGAAGAAACAAAAACTGCATTTCAAGAAATTTTAAATTATAAAGACGAATTAGAAGACTTGCATAATAAATTGGAAATAATTACCGATTTTTTTAATGAAGATAATTTAAAACTATTAGACAGGCAGAGCTATTTAATAAATTTTCTCCAGCTTCATTCTATTTCCAACATTGAAGGTGATTCAATAAAGGTTTTAAAGGGACTTGGGTTCATCGATAGCGATTTACTTCGTAATATTGACGAATTTAGTGGTGGTTGGAGAATGAGAATTGAGTTGGCAAAAATTCTTTTACAAGAACCCGATTTGTTGCTATTAGACGAACCTACAAACCATTTGGATATTGAAGCAATTGAGTGGTTGGAAGAATTTTTATCTAACAATAAAGCTGCTTTGTTGCTAATTTCGCATGATAGAACTTTCCTCGATAATGTTACAAAACGTACTATTGAAATAAATTTAGGAAAAATTTATGATTATAAAGTTTCCTATTCACAATTTAAAGTTCTACAACAAGAAAGATTAGAACAACAGCGTTCTGCGTATGAAAATCAACAAAAGATGATTGCCGACACAGAAAAATTTATCGAAAGGTTTCGATATAAAGCTACAAAAGCAGTTCAAGTACAATCAAGAATAAAACAACTTGATAAATTGGATATTCTGGAAATTGAAGACATTGATTCATCTGCTATTAAATTTAAGTTCCCATCTGCACCGCGTTCCGGCGATTTGGTTGTTGAATGTACTGATTTGACTAAAAATTATGACGAAAAAAATATTTTGAACAAAATAAACTTAGTCATTGAACGAGGCGAAAAAGTTGCTTTTGTTGGAAGAAATGGCGAAGGAAAAACTACTCTTTCGAAAATTATTATGGGACAAACCGATTTTCAAGGAAAATTAAAAATTGGACATAATATTAATATTGGTTATTTTGCTCAAAATCAAGATGAATTATTGGACGGAGAACTTACTGTATTTGAAACATTGGACAGAGTTGCAGTAGGTGATGTTAGAAATAAGTTAAGAGAAATTTTAGGATCATTCTTATTTACTAATGATGATATTGACAAAAAAGTAAAAGTACTATCTGGTGGTGAAAAATCAAGACTCTCTTTGGCAAAATTATTATTGGAACCATATAATTTATTGCTATTAGACGAACCTACAAATCATTTGGATTTACGTTCAAAAGATATTTTAAAACAAGCTCTTCAAAAATATGACGGAACAGTAATCGTTGTTTCTCATGATAGAAACTTTTTAGATGAATTAGTATCAAAAGTTTATGAATTCCGTGATAAAAAGATAAGATTACATGCAGGTGGTATTTTTGACTTTTTGAGAGCAAGAAAAATAACTAATATCAGTGAAATAGAGAAAAAAGATGCGAATAAAGCCAGCCGTGAAGTTATTGTAAATAACGATGTATCAAATGCTAAACAACAATATTTGGAAAAAAAGGCTTTTGATCGTGAAAAGCGTATCCTCCAAAATAAAATTGATAAAGCTGAAATCGAAATTGAAAAACTGGAGACCCGAATTAACGAAATCAATAAAGAGTTAGAAACATTACAAGTAATGGAAAAAATTCATGCTCTTTCTTCTGAATATTCTGTAGTTAAGAAAAAATTAGATGAAACTATGGATTTATGGGGACAGTATCACACAGATTTTGAAAATCTCATAAAATAACTGAAATTCTATAATGAAATCGTATTATTTTAATAAACTGATTTCGTTTTTTGTATTTGTTTTTTTTTGTTGGCATAAAAATAAATTAATTTTTATATCTTAAATTGTTTGAAAAATAAATTATTTAAAAGATAAAAATTATTAAAAAAAAAGTGCTAACTTTGCAAACTCAAAAATTACGTAAACAGGAAAAGTTAAATTTCTATAATTCAAATATATATACAAAAAACAGGAGAAATATGACATTAAATAAATTAAGAAATATTGGAATTGCGGCACATATTGACGCCGGCAAAACAACAGTAAGTGAAAGAATATTATTTTTTACCGGAACCAAAAGAAAAGTAGGAGAGACCCACGATGGTGCTGCTACAATGGACTTTATGAAGCAAGAACAAGAACGCGGTATCACAATAGCTTCTGCAGCAATTACTTGTCAATGGAATGATCATCAAATTAATTTGATAGATACTCCGGGACACGTAGATTTCACTGTTGAAGTAGAACGTTCTTTACGTGTTATTGATGGAATGGTTGCTGTTTTTTGTAGTGTTGGTGGCGTTGAACCACAAAGTGAAACAGTTTGGAATCAGGCTCACCGTTATCGTGTTCCTCGTATTGCATTTATTAATAAAATGGATAGGACAGGAGCAAATTTTTATGATGCTGTAAGTCAAATGGATAAATATCTTGATGCCAACACTGTTCCAATGCAAATCCCGATGGGCGCTGAAGACAGTTTTATTGGTGTTATTGATATCATTGAACAAATTGCATATGTTTTCGATAATAATGTTCGTAGTGTTATTGAAATTCCTGATGAATATAAAGAACAAGTAATTACAGCAAGGAAAAATTTAGTAGAAAAAATTGCTGAATTTGATGATGAAATTATGGAACTTTTCTTTGATGACAAAGAAGTTTCTAATGAATTATTAATGAAGGCTGTACGTGATGCTACTTTAAAATTATTAATCACTCCTGTTTTTTGCGGTGCTGCTTATAGAAATATTGGTATTCAATTATTACTTGATGCTATTGTAAATTATTTACCATCACCAGTTGATGTAGGTGCAGTTGTAGGAAACGATTTATATGACAGTGAAAAAACACATACACGTAATCCTTCAAATACTGAAAAATTTTCAGCTCTTGCATTTAAATTGATAAATGACCCTTATGTAGGACAACAAACTTTTATCAGAATTTTTTCTGGAAAAATAGAAAGCGGAATGCAAATGTTTAATTCTACTCGTAAGAAGAATGAACGTGTGGGTCGTATTTTTAGAATTAAGGCAAAGGAAAGAGAAGAAATTTCCGAAGCTGGTGCTGGTGAAATTGTTGCACTTGTTGGTATGAAACTCACAAAAACAGGTGATACTCTTTGTGATGTAGATAATCCATTACTTCTAGAATCTATTCATATTCCAATGTCTGTAATCGAACTTAAGATTCAACCAAAGAAACAAAAAGATAAAGAAAAATTAGGAGAAGCATTGGCAAAATTAGTTAATGAAGATCCTTCTTTCCATGCTCGTTATGATGAAGAAACAGAAGAAACAATTATTTCAGGTATGGGAGAACTTCATCTTGAAATTATGGTTGATAGATTAAAAGAAGAATTTAAACTTGATGTTGATGTAGATGAGCCATCTGTTTCGTATCGTGAAACAATTACAGAAACAACAGAATCAACATATCGACATGTAAAACAAACTGGTGGCCATGGGCAATTTGCTCACACTGAATTACGATTGGAACCAAATCCTGGAAAAGGATACGAATTTGTTAATATGATAAAAGGTGGTGTTATTCCTGCTGAATATATCCCTTCTGTTGATAAAGGAGTACAAAAGAGTTTGGAACGTGGAATTTTAGCAGGATTCCCGATTGTAGACGTTAAAGTAGTTTGTTATTTTGGTAGTTTTCACCCTGTTGATTCTTCAGATATGGCATTTCAATTATGTGCAGAACAATGTTTTAAACAAGGTTTTTTGAAAGCTAAACCACAACTTTTAGAACCAATGATGAAAGTCGAAGTTAATACTCCTGATGATTATATTGGTGATGTTGTAGGAAACTTAAACCGTAGAAGAGCAAAAGTTGAATCGATGAGACGATATAGAAAGGGTTCTCAAAAAGTTGTTGCTGTTGTTCCTCTTGCTGAAATGTTTGGATATTCTACTCATTTACGAAACATTACTTCCGGAAGAGCTAATTTTTCAATGGAGTTTTCTCAATATTCTCCATTACCGTCAGCTGTTCAAGAAGTTGTTTTAAAGAAAATTAAAGAAAAAGAAAAAGAAAAGAATAAATAAATAAGTAATAAAAAGAGAGTTGAATAGCTCTCTTTTTTTTATAATTACTCGAGAAACTTTATTATTTTTGCTTTTTGTGTTATTTTATCATTCCTAATTTCAAGATAATAGATACCAGGTAAATAGTCGGAGATATCTATATTATTAATAACTAAATTGCCTTCTTTTAGTATTCTTCCATTAATATCGCTGATGAAATAATAATTATTTTGGTCAAGTTCAATATTTGAAATCCAAATAATATTATTGCTAGGATTAGGGTAAATATTTAATGTATTTGTTGTGTTAATATCATTGTTGATACAAATAATAGGTTCTAAATTTACGGTAGTTAATTCAGTTCTACAACCGGGAACTTCAATTTCCCAATTAAAAAAGTAGGAATAAGAAACATTAGGATTTGCTGGATCACTATCTCCCTTTATATTAATGATGCCAGGTAAGTAATATGGATAAGAATAATAATTGTTACTATCAGACTCAGCTCTAAAGAATCTTGAAGAAGAAGAACACATTAACATCCAACCATTACCAATAGGAATATCAAAGTTAAGATATAATCTTTCTATACCGCCGCTAATTGGTCCCGTATAGCTTGCATATGCTGTAGCAGTTTGCGAGGAAAAATAATTGATATTAATAAGATTTATCTCAATATCTCCAGAATTTTCTGCATTTATTAATAATGATTTTAATGTCATTGGTTTGTATGTATCAAATATAGCAAAAATATATGTATAAAAAGGGCCGCAGAAAGTTCCGTTGATAGCAGAATCGCTTTCTCCTACGTAATAAGTTTCTGGAGGAAAATCTTCATATACGTATAAGGTCATTGAGTCGTTTACATGCAGCATGGTTATTGTATTTCCGATTACCGATGCTGTATTGTTTATTAAATTATTATATCCGTGAAACCATTTCGCATTATTAGAATAGTAGTCTGAAAGATTTATTGTTATAGATTCATTTTCGCATACAGATATTGTTGTATCTAATAAAGATTCGTTTCTCCCATTAATATTAATAAAATTACTTTTAGATATTGTATTTTCGCCATTATCATTTGTTACTGTTAATGATACAGTGTAAGTTCCATTATATGCATAAGTATGAGTAGGGCTTTGTTCAGTGCTGTTGTGTCCATCACCAAAATCCCAATAATATGAATTTATTTCTCCATACGAAGCATCAATGAAATTAACAATTCCATTACAATTTAGTGTGTTGTCGGCGGAAAAATTTGCTGATGGCGGTAAATTTTCCCCAATACAATAATAATTAATTTTAAATCCAGAATAACTTAATCCAACGTCAGAAAAAAATATAATTGTAGCAATAGAATCATTAATAATAATATCTCCAGGAGGAGGATTAATATTACAAAAAGTTTCATTGTAATCTCCTCCAATTATTTGGAGGTAATCGAAACTGCAATTGCTTTCTTCAATGTTGGCTTCAACATTAAATTCTTCAACATTAAATACTAATTGACTTGCATCGTTAACGTGAATATTTATTGTGCTGTTAGTATTATTTGAATAATTATAGTATGGACCGCCAGAATCAAATATTGTAACGTTGCAATCTGTGAGTTCGGAATTACCTTGAGGACAAATAAAATTACATGGATATGAATTGTCAAAACGAATATATCCATTTTTTACTATAGAATCTGTACCACAGCTATTGCCAGATGCCGTTAATTTAACGTTAAATGATCCGTAAGTAGAATAATAATGGTATGGATTTTCGTCTGTTGATGTTTCTCCGTCCCCAAAATCCCAAAGAAAATTCTCACAATTGTAACTATTGTTGAAAAATTGTATTCCTTGTGGAGTGCAGTTTTCGTTAATATAAGAGTGAAAATCTGTGTGAATGGTATTTTGAAAAGGGGCATTTAATACTCCAATAGCATAAAAAGCGTCTCCAACTGATTGTACTTCTGGTGAGCATCCGCCATATAAATCGCTAGCTGCTTGTATAGCGTAAAAGCACACATCTTCGTAATCGGAATTATTCATTAAATAAATTGTTAAGGTTCTAAAAGCAATTAATTCTGCTTTTTCTAATCCAATTCCTTGAATGTTATAAGAATTACCAAAGTCATTAATTCCTGATTGCCCAGTTACAAGAAGATAAAACCAATGCGATAAAGGTCCACTATTTCTATGAACTTCTTCTGAATAATCCCAATAATTACCTTTGTAATTTCTAGGGTTCCCATATAGTGTAGGGTTTTCAATAGAACGCATTGTATATCCTATGGCTTCACCTATCGTCCAATTTGCATCATTACCAATAGCATATATTTCTATACATGCGCCAAAAATATCACTAAAAGCTTCGTTTAATGCCCCTGATTCATTTGCATAATTTAAATCTGAAGTGAAATTTGTAAGCCCATGCGTAATTTCATGTCCACAAATATCAATTGTAGTTAATGGAGAAATTCCATATTCTTCAGAACCATCTCCGTATGTCATATAATAGCCATTCCAAAAGGCGTTTACATTATAACCTTCTTGATAACCCATATAAGTTGAAATGTCAAAATGAATGTATGAGTTTAATGGAAAATTATTATTGTCTATACTATGGTAATTATGTTTGTCTAGATAATAGTCGTATGTTTTTTCTGTTGCAAAATGAGCATCAGTAGCATATTGGTCTAAATTTGTATTTGCATTGTTCCAATAATTATCGTCATCAATAAAGTCTGTGTTATTATAATTTACAGTATTTTCAGAATTATAAGTATGTATGCCACCACCTCGTGTGTTATCGTTAAGAATATATACGCTGTTCGTATTTTCTGTTGTTATTGTCCGCTCTCCATAGTAACCTGTTATTGCTGTCCCTATTTCATCTGAAGATTGGAGTAATTGCTTTTTATATATTATTGCTCCAGTGTTAGCATCTACATATACCATTTGATGATTATAAGGATTTAGTGAGAATATATTGAACTTATATGCGGGAAAATATTCTTCACTATTATTAGTCTTTAGTGGCAATATTACTTTTTCTCCTTTTGGATAATATGTTAAATTATTATCATTAAACATCTTTTTTAATGATGCTTCTTCCTTTTCATCTTCCCACATATATTTTTTAGCATTAATGCTGTTTAACGCATATTCTAATGCTAATGTTTCTGACAATGAAAAATTTGTTATACAATTTATGTCTTTGCTTGCAGTTGCATTTATTGCATATACATTATTGTTTTTTACTTGAATATTTATTGAAGAAAATTCTACAATAATATCGTTTAGTGTTTGATAATATCTGTATGTTTGTGATTTATCGCAGTTGTTTTGTACTTTCTTTAATCCTAGTTTTATATTATCTTTTTTGAAAAAATTGTTTATTATTGCAATGGCATTATTTACAGTTATTTTTGAATTTGATTTAAAGTGAATAAAGTCTGGTATGTTATTATCAGTTTTTATTCTAATGATATCTGTATTTTTTATTATTCTTTCAGCTTCAGACCCTTTATATACTTGTGAAAATATATTAGATGAAATTAAATTACATAATACAAAAATTATTATTAATTTTTTCATATATTATTTTTTTTATAAATATATAACAAAATTCTATTATAATGAGATTTATTATTAAAAAATAAAAAAAAAAAAGAATAGTTAATAAAAAAGAGGGCATCGCCCTCTTTTTTTATCTTATTTATCATTTCAAAAAATCTTATTTGAAAGCAGCTTCAAACAATCCTTTTTTATCTAAGGATAATTCTTTGAAATAATCAGGCGTTTCTTTTCCCATTAAAGAATCGGTATATAGTTTTGCCAAATATTGACTTAACATAAATCCGTGTCCACGAAGTCCGCAGAATATTCCATTTTTCGGATCGATAATATAACGAGGTTCTGAATAGTATCCTGCCCATATAGTTTGGAAAGAAACATCTGCTAAATTAGGAATCCAGTCAATAAAAGATTCTGAAATAATTTCTACAAATTCTTTTGCATTAAATCTAAGATCTTTTGAGGTTTCTAATCCATCGTTAGCAGGAGAAGCACAAGCGATTATCTGTCCGGTTTCTGCTAATTGTTGTCCGTAAACAGCAGAATAACCTTTATATTTACGTCTGTCAATCAACATATCTAGTTGTTGACCATCTTTACCTAACATTGGTAATCTTTTTGTAATAAATGCTTGATGTTTTACAGGATATAAACCTAAGTTAAGACCAATTTTTTTACCAAATTCATCAGCATTTCCGCCAAGTGCATTTACAAAAATTTCGGTTTCATATTCAACATAATTATTATCTTTAGTTTTTACCAATGCAAAATATAAATTATTTTCTTTTCGTAAATCTACCAATTCGCAAGATTCCATTACGGTACCTCCGGCTTGTTCTCCAATTTTCCTTAATAAGTCTATAGTTTTTCCCGGAGTAGATTGCCAACAATCTAAAGAAATAAGGGCAGAATCGTAAAGCTTTTGATTTTCGTTAAAATATGGAGAAATTTCTTTTCTAAAATCTTTTTTGTCAATCATATAAGCATTTGACCATGCGCGAGAAGCATCTAAAGAGTTATATGTTTCTTGGTCATGAGAAAAATTGATATAGCGAATTTCTTTGTAATCAATATTTCCAATTTTTTGAAGTTCTTCAAAAAGTTCTTTGTTTTTCATTCCAATTTCAGCAAGTGCAGGTAAGGAAAAAGCTGGTCGACCTCCTGCGATACAGCGCCAAGAAGATCCACGTTCTTTGTTTAATAAAATTGGTTTTAACCCTGCTTCTGCAAAGAAACGGAATAGAGAAGAACCTGCCATACCACCTCCAGCAATTAACGATTGTACTTTTATGCGTTTGGGCTGTTCTTTGTTTGTGTTTATGTAAATTCTTTCTTTTTCTTTTGGATATATTTCCGCCATGTTAACTTGGTTTGAAAGAGGAGCCCTTGCTGTTTGTTCGTCTGTAATTTCTATTCCATATTGAGAAATAATGGATTTTAATCTTTTTATACATCTGTTTCCTCTGCATGGTCCCATTCCTAGTCTTGTGGTGTGTTTTATTTCATTTATGGAAATAAATTTGCGGTCACCAACAATATTAAGAATTTTTTCTAAGGTAACATCTTCACAATGACAAATATATTGTTTTATGTCTGTCTTTGGTTTTGTTTCTGCAAATGAGAATTTTTCGGGATAATTTTCTTTTACAATAAATCCTTTCACATCAGAAAGTTTTTCCCCGTGAATATTCAATGTTTTTATTCTGGCAACATTTGTTTTATTGCTCTTTTCAATAATTTTTTCAATAATACCTTCACCAAGAATTTCGCCATTGTTATTAATTAGGAATACTTCCTTATTTTCTTCTGTAAAATATTCAAAAGGAAGGAAAACCCAATCTTTCTTTTCATTGTAACCAAAAATTGCAAGGCCGGGGCAATTCGAAATACATTCCATGCAACCTATACATTTATTGTAGTCGATTTTTGGAGTAGTATTTGTGGCTGTTTTTGTTATTGCACCGTGAGGACAAGCAAATTCGCAAGGATTACAAGCGAATCCGTATAAGCATTCCAAACGTACATATCCTTTTTCTTCTGCACGTTTTCTGTCAGGTTTGTATGCGTCTTCTAATATTCTTATAGGATGTTGTTGTGATTCGATATAATTTTTAGAAATATGTAAATAGTCTTCATAATTATATCTTGCACCAATACTTTCAAGTATTTCGTATGCCACTTGTTTTCCACGAAGAACGGCAGAAGTACCTTCTCCAATTCTAGTAGCGTCTCCAATTGAGAAAGCATTGCGACCAAAAATTATCGATGCTTTTTTCATCAATTGATTATCGGGAACCAAACCGGTACAAATATTTATTGCATCAATGCCTGTGATAATTTTTTCTGTATTAGGAATTGCTTTGAAGTTTTTGCATTCGGCGATAACAGCACCAACAACGCCAGTATAGTCATCATTCGGGATTGCTTCAACGAGAGTATGTTCACAAAGGATAGGAATTCCTAAACGGCGAACTCTATTTGCTTGTACTGGGAAACCGCCTTCATTTGGAGCTGCTTCAATAATGGCTTTCACTTTTGCTCCTGCCTGCATTAATTGGTAAGAAGTTAGGTAGCCGATATTTCCTGCACCTATTGTCAAAACGTTTTTACCCAACAATGTAAATTCGTTATTCATCATTTTTTGGATAACGGCAGCAGTATATACGCCAGGAACGTCATCATTCTTAAATACGGGAACAAAAGGAATTGCACCTGTAGCAACGATAACAAAATCTGCAATAATATAATATATTTCGTTTGTTTTAATATTTTTTACGGCAATTTTTCTACCTTCAAAAATATCCCAAACAGTAGAATTTAGCATTATCCCGTTTAAATCGTCGCCAGCAAGTTTTGTGGCAATGTCAAATCCACGCATGCCTCCGTATTTTTTTTCTTTTTCGAAAAAGAAAAATTGGTGAGTTTGCATTAAAAATTGTCCGCCAATTTTATCGTTATTATCAACAACAATATTTGATATTTTAAAATTGTTAAGAATTTCTCTTGCTGCAAGTCCAGCAGGACCGGCACCGATAATTACAACATCGGTTTTATATATTGGCAATTCTGAATCTTTTTTCGAGATTTCTGTTCTAGGTAAGAAAGAACCTTGAATTTCTTCAACCAATTTAACTCCATCAACTTTTGTAATGCAGATTCTTTTTACTTTACCATCAACTAACATTTCGCAAGAACCGCATTTGCCAATTCCGCAAGCTAGTGAACGATTTCTGTCGCTTATCGAATGACTGTGAACAGGAAAATTATTTTGGTGAAGTGCAGATGCTATAGTTTGACCGTTTTCTGCTTTAATATCAACTCCTTTGAACTTGAAGCTTGTTTTCTCTCTCTGTGGTACGTCCAATATTGGATGAGTTTCTATTTTTGACATTTTTATTTTTATGCAAAATTAGCAAAAAAAAACAAGAAATAAAAGACATATTTTAATTAATTATTCTTAATAAATTTTTAAATATTTTTTGGTAAAAATTAAATTATTTTTCTCGTTAGAATAGTCAGTTTTTTATTCTGTTTTTATTAAAATTTTCCACCAATGCCTTTGAACTTATCAATACTAATCTTATTGTAATTTTTTCTTAGAAATATCTATTATTGATTGTATTTGTTCTATAAGAGATTGACGGTTGTCATTAATAATCTTATAGTCAATTTTTTTATTTACAAATTGTTTGTTTTGTAAATCTATTATTTTTAATGCCTTATCTTTTTCAATATTGCTTCTCTTATATAAATGCTCAATTTGTAATTCTATTGGTGTTTCTATAAAAATAATTTTATCTAGAATTTTATCTAGATTCGCTTCAAAGAGCAATGCAGATTCCACACAAACAATTTCTGAATTTATTTTCTTGCAATAATCAACAAAATCTTCTAATACCTTTGGATGTACAATAGAATTTATTAATAAACGGTTTTCTTCCGACTCAAATATGAACTTTGATAATAATTGTTTATTGATAGTATTGTTAAAATAAATTTCGTTACCAAAAATTTTTATCAGACTGTTAACAATTTCAGTATTGCTTGTCATTAATTCTTTTGCTCTTTCATCCGAATTATATACAGGAATGTCAAAAGAATTAAATATTTTTGATACTATTGTTTTTCCGGAGCCAATTGTACCGGTAATTCCAATTTTTAACATTATTATTCTGCTTCTAAAAGATATTTTATGGAAATAGGATGGTGGTCGATTATGACTATATTTTTATTTTTTGATAAAACATTAACAAATATTCTATCAGAATTTTTTTTGTTTTTATAATCAAGCGTGGCAATAAAATTATTACTATTTATTTTTTTATATAATGATATTGGCACTTTATATTTTACAATTATACTTGTAGGAAAAATCTGAACTTTTTTATTTTTTGGAAAGTTAAGTGTTTCAATTTTAATAGTGTCGGTCATTTCCGAATATTTTTCTACAGGAAATTTAATATTTATGTGCGAGAATGAATAGTGCAATTCAGGATTTTTATCCAATTTTAATGTATAAACAGATTTTTCATCAACGAAAGATAAATCTTCGGATACTGTTTTTACTGATTTATAATGTTTTAAGAGTTCTGTGTCGCCATCAACTAAAACAGAGTCTCTATTTTCCAGAATATTAATTTTATTATTTAGAAGCATCTCATCGTCTTTAATACGATATTTAGCCGTAATTTCTATTGGAAGTTTTACGGATTTTATTTGGTTAATATTTTGGAAAAACAATGTGTCTGGAGAAATGCTGTCGATTTTTATCTCATTTCTAAAATATTTTATGTAATATTGTGACAAATCTTTGGATAAGATATATTTTGTTTTGGATTTGTTCCTCATTGTCTTTATCGGAAGTTTATAATAATCTGCTTCTATTTGAGACTTTGGGTAAGATATCAAAACTTTAATAAGGTCAATACCTTTTCCAGATAAATAAAAATTTAGAACGTAATTATCTTCGAGTAATAAAGAATTTGGAGCATTATCAATTTTAAATTGCATTTTTATATCGGCGTCAGTGTCTTTATTTATTCTAAAGAAAAACCAAAGAGCTACCGATATAAGCAGGCAAATAAAAAAAACAAAAATCTTTGTTTTATTAATGTTTTTAATAAAACGAAGACCTTTGTTTTTATTTTTATCTTCAACCATCAAAATTATTTTACTTCAGTAGTGTCTATAATTTTGTTATATGAAAAAGTATCTTTGTTTAGTAAAAATGTATCAGCAATAGCTTTATATTTTGCTGTATCTTTAAAATATAGAGTACCAATTGCTGTATCTCCCAATTTCCATTCTCCACGGAATTCTAATCTGTCTTCTAAAGAATCATTGCTAAAAACTGCTTTACCTTTTCCAAAAGGAATACTGTCTTTTGTAGCTTCGCCGGTATAAGTAAAACTTTGATTGTTTCTTGTAATAACTTTATTTTCGATATTGATTTTTTCAACAGGTTTTGCTTCTTCTTTTTTAAACCATTTTGTGTAAACAAAAAATCCTACGACACCTAAAACTAGAACAATAATTAAAACAATGTTAACAATGTTTTTCTTTTTTGCTTCTGCTTTTTTGCCTTCTTCTTTTGTATCGTTAGAATTAGCTTCTTCGTTAGTTGTAGCGTTTGCTTTATTGTCGTTTTTCTTTTCTTTTTCCTCTATACTACCGTCATAGTGAGACATGATAGCACTTTTAAGAATTTTAATTTTCACGCCTTCAGCTATTTCAAGAACTACATTTCCTTCATTTATTTCAACTATTTTGCCGAATATTCCGGTATTTGTAATTACTTTATCTCCTTTTGAAAGAGAGTCTCTAAAATTTCTTTCTTCTTTTGCTTTTTTTTGTCCCGGACGAATCATAAAAAAGTAGAATACTACAATGATTAATCCTAAGAAAATTATAGTCATCCAAGAACTTCCCCCTTGTTGTCCGTTACTTGCAGCTTGTTGACCGCCTAATAATAATACTGTTAATAATTGATTCATTTTTGTGTTTATTAATTATTTATTTATTGATTTATTACTTCGCATTGAAATGATATTTCTGTTTCGTTTGGAATTGTGTTTGCATAGATTATGGCTGTTTTTCTTTGTTGCCCAAGTCTTCCTGTACTGTCAAAAGATAATTCTATATATCCTTCTGCTCCCGGAGCAATTGGTTCTTTTGTCCATTTTGGTGAAGTACAACCACATGATGTCTTTACATTTGCTATGAGTAAATTTGTTTTTCCAACATTTTTAAAAGTGTAAATATGTGCAACTTTTTCACCATTTATTACAACGCCAAAATTATATTCCTTTTCTTTAAGTTGTATTGTAGGAACATCTTCAAAATCTGTTGTTGAATTTGTATTCTCTGCACTGATAGGGTTATTAAATGAATATTTACCTGTTCCTGTTTTGGGTGTGTTTGAACAAGAATATAAAAATATTGTTACGATTATTAGAATATATATCCAATTTTTCATGTTTACAAAGATAATACTTTTTTTTGTTTTTTTTATTTATCTTAATAATGTTTTATCGAATTTATTTGCTAGTTTACATAGTTTTAAAATCTATATTTTTATGTATAATTAGCAATTTATCCGAATAAATTAAAATATTAATAACGTCTTTTATTTCAAAATATTATTTTTGTTTAAACTCCGAGAAATACTTGTCAATTTCAGGACGAAGTTTGATTCCGACTTTTTCAAAGCAAGTAAGTAATTCGTTGTAAGCTCCCTCTCCGCCTAAAAAATCCCAAAATTTTTCTGCAACAAATAATTCTTCTTCCAAATCTAACATTCCTGCAACTGTCCAAAACTGATATGGTTTTGGTGCGTATGGATTATATGGAATTGCAATAGCTGTGTGAATTATAGTGTTTTTCTTCTGCGTGTAGGCAATGCCTGCCCATGTCAAAAGAGTTTGTTTAAATTCTTGAAACCCACCTTTGTTCGGTTTGGCTGTTTTTAGGTCAAATAGATATTGCTCACCTTCTTTTGTTTCAACAAACAAATCGACCTTTGTCGC
>CAZBPT010000014.1:0-42765 GCA_964493875.1 uncultured Bacteroidales bacterium
TTGATATAAAAAGAATTATTGTTAGTGCTAGAGTAAATGAGAAAGAGAAACTGAAATATCAATTATCCCTGAATTAATAATTATATCGCTACTGCTATTAATTCCCTTAGAACCTTGACCTGTTACTATTGCTGTAATACTGCCTCCGTTTATGGAAATATTTCCGTCTGATTTTATTGCATTTGCATCGTCGGATCCTAAATTTACATTTATGTTCCCATTATATAAATTGAAAGCATAACCACTTGCGTCTATTCCGTCTCCAAGTGTATAAGAAGTTTGAATGCTTCCATCATACATGTCAAAACCTTCTGAATGAATACCATCGGAAACTGATGATTCTATAATATAGTTTCCAGAATTAATAGTAATTTTTTGTGTACAATTAATTGCGTGTTTTTTCATTCCAGAAATAGTTAATGTGCCATTGCCTGAAAAAGTCATCGTACCTTTTGAATATAATGCAGCATTTCCGCTACTTGTTGATGCATCCGTTAATGAATTGTTTCCTGTTATTATATATTGGGCAGCAACCTCATTCGTTATTCCTATACAATAATTTGTTGTATTTGATAGTGATAAATTTCTCAATCTCATTACAAAAGGCATATCACTTACCATTGATAAAATTCCGGCGTTGCTCGAACCTGAAACTACATAATTAATATTTGAAATAGAAGTTTGAGCATCTACTGTAACAGAACCGCCATTTACAGTTATTGATAATCCTTGACTAGAATATGGATTGATAATTGAGGCATTGTTTGTCCCATTATATGTAATATAAACTGTATCTCCCTGATTTTGTATATTTCCAAATGTAAGACTGTCAATAGCATATATCGAAATTTGGTTATTTGTCTGATCTGTCAAATCAAATATTGAATATGAATTTAAAAAATGAATATTATCAACATCTTCAATAAATTGTTCGTAAGTAACAAATCCATTTTGATGAATTAATACTTTTTCTTGTGAAAAAATCATTAAACTAAATAAAAGACAAAAAGAAAATGCAATTATTTTTTTCATTATTAAAATTTTATGAATTTTATGTTTGAGTTATTAACACGAATAAAATAAATTCCCGCATCTAAATCTGATATATTTTCAACTTGATTTTTGTCTGAAATAATGCCGGACTTAACTGTTTTACCATTAATATTATAAATATCGAAATTTACATTTTGTAAATTTGAATTAATAGTAATATTATCTTTTCCAGGATTTGGAAAAACACTAATGTTTAAATTTGTAGAGTTATTATCTACAAAAGAGTTTGTTCCTTCAGAAAAGAGTAGTTTTCGGATATCAGCTCTTTCAATATAAACAGATTCTTCTCCTGAAGAACTTGTAACAATAAGATTATCTGCATCAAAAGACAAATTACCAGAAATATCTACTGCATAAACTTCTTGCGTACTATCGTATTTAACAACAGTTACAAGTGTTTGAGAGTAAATATTTATCTGAAAGAAAAACAAAAATAAAAAAAACGCTAAAAACAAATATATTTTTTTCATATAATAATTTGACCAAAAGTAGTTTTTCAAGTAAATAAATGAAATATATATTTGTTGAAATGACAAAATTGAAGGTCGAAATTATATATTTTCTTTTTTAATATAAATTATTAATTACTAATATTTGTAAGCTATAGATTATTTAAAATGAATTTTTCAATAAAAATTATTAATTTTGTATATAAGTTTTAATATCGAAAAACGATAAAATATTGAAATGAAAAAAGTATTGGTAATATCATATTATTTTCCGCCATGTGGGGGAGTGAGTGTGTTAAGAACGTTGAAATTTATAAAATATTTACGTGACTTCGGGTGGGAACCAATTGTATATGCACCTTTAAATGCTGAATATGAGTCTTATGACGAAAATAACTTCAAAGATTTGCCAGAAAATCTTACAGTAATTCGTAGAAAAATTTTCGAACCTTTCTCGTTATTTAAAAAAATTTCTGGACGAAAAAAAAATGAAACGGCAAATCCTGTATTTGTTCGCGACAGAAAACTAAGCTTAATAGATAGATTTTCTATTTGGGTACGTGGAAATTTTTTCATTCCCGATGCAAGAATGTTTTGGATACGACCTTCTGTACGTTTTTTGACAAAATACATCAAAGAAAATCACATTGATGCAATTTTATCGGAAGGGCCACCTCATACTAATACAATGATTGCATGCAAATTGGCTCAAAAAACCGGCATCCCATGGCTTATGCAGTTTCAAGATCCTTGGACACAGGTAGATTATTATAAAATGTTCCACATTGGAAAATGTGCCGACAAAAAACATCATCGTTTAGAAAAAATCTGTTTTGATACTGCTTCAAAAACTACGATTGTAAGTTCTCATTGGAAACACGATTTAGAAAGTATTGGAGCAAAAAATGTTGATATTGTTTATTGGGGCTACGATGAACAAGATTTTCCCAATCAAAAATACGAATGCGACGAAAAATTCTCAATTATCCACGCTGGATTATTAGGCTATGACCGCCGTCCTGATGTTTTCTTGAAAGTTCTGGGAGATTTGAAAAAAGAAAATAAAGATTTTGCTGAAGATTTACAAATTAACTTTTTAGGAAAAGTTGATTATTGCGTTACTGAAATGATTAAAGACAATAATTTGATTGACAATTATTATGCTCCTGGTGATGTTATTCGTCCAACCGTTATTGAGATGACAATGAAATCACATTTGTTGTTATTGTTATTAAATATTGCCGAAAATGCCAAAGGAAGAATCCCTGGCAAATTATTTGAAAATTTAAGAGCAGAAAGACCTATTATTTGTCTTGGCCCAACAGATGGAGATGTGGCAAATATTTTAACAGAGACAAATTGCGGAAAAACATTTGAATATAATGACTACGATAATATTAAAAATTATATTATGGAAAAATATAGACTGTTTAAAGAAGGAAAAAATTATATTCATTCCGAAGGAGTTGAAAAATTTACATCACGAAATCTTACAAAACAAATATCAGAATATTTGGATATTATTTCCAGATAATTTTTTAAAAAAACATAAAAAAAAGGGATGATCTTTTGAATCGTCCCTTTTGTTTTTTAATAATGAAAAAATTACATAACAAGGAAGTATAACATTGCCAACAATTGAGTTCTACTCGGTCTTCCGTCTAATCTGCCAATAACGTTATAATTTCTGTCCTTAATAACATCTCCATCTATTCTAGCAATAACATTATAATTTCTGTCTTTAATAACATCGCCGTCAACTCTGGCAATAACGTTATAATTTCTGTCTTTTACAACATCTCCATCAATACGAGCAATTACATTGTAGTTATTATCTTTTATTACATCACCGTCGATGCGGGCAATTGTGTTGTAATTATTATCTTTAAGAGTATTCCCATCAACACGAATGTCGACATTATAATTTCTGTCCTTTAAAACCAAAGACTGTGCATTTGAAATTTCTGTAAAACTCAAAATGCTGATAATGAAAATGAAAAATGTTATTATTGTTTTTTTCATGATAAATATTTTTAAAATTAAATCGAATTAATGATTTCCAAAAAGTCGGGGGCTTTCAGAGATGCGCCACCAACTAAGGCACCATCAATATTTTCTTTAGCAAATAATGATTTTGCATTTTTAGCATTAACACTACCTCCGTATAAGATGCAGATATTATTTGCGATTTCTTCATCATAAATCTTTGCTACTAAATTTCTAATAAATACGTGCATTTCTTCTGCTTGTTCTGGAGTTGCAGTTTCGCCTGTACCAATAGCCCAAACCGGTTCGTATGCAATAGTTGTTTTTTTAATATCTTCTTTTGAGATATCAATTAAAGCTTCAATAATTTGTTTTTCCACTACTTTGAAATGCAAATTATTTTTTCTGTCTTCCAATTTTTCTCCACAACATAAAATAGGAGTGATATCGTTTTCAAAAGCCTTTTTTAATTTTTGATTGATAACTAAATCGCAGTCTCCAAAATATTGTCTTCTTTCGCTATGTCCAATAATGCAATTATTTACAGACATTTCTTTTAGCATTAGAGCAGATATTTCGCCTGTATATGCACCATTATTGAATTGAGAACAATTTTGAGCTCCTAATTTGATATTGCTGTTATCTAGAATAGTTTTAAAAGGATATAAATAAATGTATGGGGCAAAAACATAAATTTCTTTCTTCCCATTTAATGAAAGATTGTGAGTTTTGTTTTCTAATTCATTAATTAATGAAAGTGCTTCATTAACATTTGGATTCATTTTCCAATTTCCTGCAATAATTTTTTTTCTCATGATATTTTATTAATTTTTTATTCTAGTTAATATTGATTCAATTGAATTGAATTGAATTATTTTTCAATAATTTCCTTATTAAAATTTTTTATAGGCGTCTTAATTTTTATCTCATCAAAATTCTTGCCATAAACGCCATGAACTTTTGAAATTGAAACAAAGGCATTAGGGTCTTCTTGTTTAACTATTCTCATAACAGCAAATTTTTCTACTCTGTGTGTCATAGTTATTAAAACATTTTGTTCATGTTTTGTGTACCATCCATAGCCACTAATGATTGTAACACCTCGTCTTACCTCGGAATTTATTCTTTCTGCAATAATATTATTTTTTTCAGAAAATACCATAATTTGAAATGATTGTCCAAAACTACCTATTACATAATCGGTTAATGTTGTTGAAATTATCATATTCAAATAACTGTATAAAAGAGTTTTAATATCTTGTGATACAATATATAAAGATGCAATTATTAAAACATTTATCATTAAAGAAGTTTTTCCGTAAGAAATATTTCTATATTTTCCGACTAAAAAAATAATAATATCTGTTCCACCAGTATTACCTCCATTTGAGATGGCTAATCCAACTCCAAGAGCCGATAATCCGCCGCCGAAAAATGTTACCGACAATAAACCGTCATCAATCAAAGGTTTGTCAAATAAAGGCACCAAAAAATGGAAAAATATTGATACAATAACAATACATATAGCTGTTTTAATTACAAACCTGAATCCTAATATTCTTATTGCAATTATCATTAAAATAGCATTTATTGCCAAATTCACCCAGCCTATATCTAAATATTGAGGCAAAGCATAATGTAAAATTGTAGCAACACCAATAACTCCACCACCTGCTAATTTTGACGGAATTAGAAAAGCCGACCATCCAAATGAATAGATAAATAGACCTAATACTATTAAAAACCAAGTTTTTATGGAGTTAAATATACCCCTTTTTGAGAAATCTTTCATAATTAATTATATATTAAATATTTCTGTCTTATAGCCTTAAATTCTTCGATTTGTTTTTCCCATGAAGCTCGAATATCTTCTTCCGACATATATGATATTATCTGCTGCTTTAATTCTTTATTCCCTGCAATAATATCGAATGAATTGCTTTTTTTGAAAAAGTTGTTTTTATCGGGAAAATTATTGTAAATATATTTTAGAAATGATATAGATATTTGTTTGTCAAATGAAAAATTGTAATCGCTACTCGATAAATCTATCCCAAAGCATTTTTCGCCTTTTAATACAGGATTTTTATCTCCGTAATTTGGCTCTGGCGTGAATGAAAATGAGAATTTTGTAGAGTCGAATGACGGATGCCCAATTATTTGAAATTGTTGTTCTGTACCTCTACCTAGACTTAATGTTGTTCCTTCAAAAAAGCAAAGACTTGGATATAAAGTTATTGAACGTTTATTAGGAAGGTTAGGAGAGGGACGTATTGCTAACTCATAGCTACTATTATGCGAATAATTTTTACATTTGAATATTTTCAAATCGCAATTACTACCGGCATTAGTCCATTTTTCACCAATTATCATTTTTGCATATTCGGCTATTGTCATTCCATAAACAATAGGTACAGGGTGAAGTCCAATAAAAGAACGACAAGTATTTGTGTCTAAAACCGGTCCGTCAATGTAACTAGCATTAGGATTTGGTCTGTCCAAAACAATTAATTTTATATTATTTTCTCCACAGGCTTCAATAACATAATGCAAAGTAGAGAGATAAGTATAAAACCGTGCTCCAACATCTTGAATATCAAATACAACTACATCGATACCTTCAAGTTGTTCTTTTGTAGGTTTTTTATTTTTTCCATAAAGTGAGATAATCTCTAAGCCCGTTTTAGAATCTATACTGTTATTTATTGTAGCACCAGCATCTGCGTTTCCTCGAAAACCGTGTTCGGGAGCAAATATTCGTTGTATTTGATGACCTAAACTCAATAAAGTATCAACAATATGTTTATCATCGATTACGCTTGTATTATTGCAAACAATTGCAATTTTTTTATTATTAATTTCGTGATTATTTTCTATAAATGAATAAATACCAGGTAATATTTTTTCGTTGTTGTCAATATTCGATAACTGCTTATCATTACATTTTGATATAAGTAACGAAAAAAATATTATTAAATAATTAATTCCGATAAGATTCATAAAAAAATAATATAAAAAGTTATAATCTGTCTAAGATCGTTTTTACAAGTACTTCCATAGCATCTTTATAGCCAGTAAGCATTTTTTTTGCATAACGATTGGCAATAACAACACAAACTGTAGTAGCGTTGTGTCCTAACATACCTGCCAAGCCGCAAAGAGCAGAACTTTCCATTTCATAATTTGTAATTTTTTTATCTCCATATCGGAAAGCACGTATTTTGTCATTTATTTGACGGTCTTGAATTTGTAAACGAATTTCTCTGCCTTGTGGTCCGTAAAAGCCGGGAGAGGAAATAGTAACTCCTTTACGAATATCTTTTCCAATTCTGTCAATTAATTTTTGGGAAGATTTTACGAAATAAGGAGTTGTAAGTCTTGGATTCCAATTCATGTGTTTAAGAAATGCATTTTCCATATTCAAGTCCATAACTCGTTTACTGTCGGCATACCAATTTAAAACGCCATCAAAACCTATTGATATTTCAGATAATAAGAAAGAACCTATTTCCAAATCTTCTTGTAGTCCGCCACAAGTACCAATTCTAATTAAATTTAAAGAGCGTTTTTCCTGTTTTTCTTGACGAGTAGATAAATCAACATTTGCCAAAGCGTCCAACTCGTTTACAACAATATCGATATTGTCTGTACCGATTCCTGTAGCCAATGCAGTAATTCTTTTTCCTTTATAATATCCTGTTTTCGTGATAAATTCACGATTTTGTACGTGATGTTCTATTTTGTCAAAATGTTTAGCAATCATATCTACACGACCTGGGTCGCCAACCAATAAAATATCATCAGCAATTTGTTCGGGTTTTAAATGAAGATGAAAAATACTTCCATCTTCATTAATAATTAATTCTGATTCAGCAATTCTTACCATTTTTTAACTTTTTCTCAAATATAATTGTTTTTTTTATTTTTTTAATAAATTAATCACGTACAAAATAATAATTATTATTATATTAATTTTTTTAACATTTTTTTATGAATTATTTTTCTAAACTATAAAAATTTTATTTTTCTATAAAAAAATTATTATTTTTGTATAAATATTAAAAAGTAAAAACATGAAAAAAAGTGGATTAATTTTTTTTGCAATTATTGCAATGGTATTTTTAGGCACATCTTGCCACAAATATGAAGATGGAGGTTATGCTTCAAATTTAAGATTATGTAAAACCTGGAAACTTGCTTCCACAGTAACAGGAAATGTAGAAGTAACAGAAACTGGTAATATGACAATTACAATTGACAAAGATGGTACATTTACTACAACGTCTGTTCACGGAAATTCAACTACAACAACGGACGGAACTTGGGAATGGACTGATGAAAAAGATGCTGTTATAGTTACACACACATACACAGCATTGGGTGCAACTATTACTAATAGCACTACTATGAAAATCTTAAAACTTACAAGCAAAGAATTATGGATGCAAGATAGTGAAGATGGTATTACTTCAATTAATAAATTTGAAAAACAATAGTTTTTTTTATAATTTAAATTTAAAGGATGCTTTTTGCATCCTTTTTTTTTTTACTAATCTAATTATTTTATAAAATATCAATCACCAAACGATATAGAATTTTATTCTATAATATTTAAAGAATTATATTAAATATAAATATATCTTTTTAATTTATCTCAAAATTTCATCGTTTTAACCATTTTTTTACAATAAATCAAAACAAAAATATTAACTTTGGGGAAAAAATATGAAAAAGACATATCTAAGATTAATTATCGCATCTGGCGTATTATTATTTTTATTAATAATTTTTGGTAGTTCTATGTTTTATATAGTTCAACCTGGAGAAAGAGGAATTATTTTTCGCCCATTTAGCACAGGATTAGACACAAACAAAATAGTAGCTCCAGGCTTTACTGTTGTCGCACCTTGGAATGAATTTATTGTTTATAATGTAAAAGAATCAAATTCAGAAGAAAAGATGGACGTTCTTGATAAAAACGGTCTGTCGATAAGTGTGGATATTTCGGTTCGTTTTAATCCGATTCCAAATAAATTACCATTCTTACATCAACGTTTTGGCGAAAATTATATAAATCAATTGGTTGCTCCTGAAACCCGATCAACTGTACGTCAAGTTATGGGCCGTTACACAGCAGAAGAAATTTATTCTACAAAACGTGCTCAAGTTGAATTAGACATTATTAATGAGACTACTCAAAAGCTTAGCGAGAATTTTGTAGAAACAAGAGCTGTATTAATTCGTTCTATTAATCTACCTACTCAAATTCAAAATGCTATCGAAATGAAATTAAAACAAGAACAAGAAGCTCTTGCATATAAATTTAAACTTCAAAAAGAAGAACAAGAAGCCGATAGAAAACGTATCGCTGCCGAAGGTGAAGCTCGTGCAAACAATATTATTAATAATAGTTTAACGCCCAGCTTACTTAAAATGAGAGGTATTGAAGCTACATTAGAATTGTCGAAATCGCCAAATTCTAAAACTGTTGTTATTGGTAGCGGAAGTGATGGTTTACCACTTATTTTAAATAACTAAGATTTATTTTTTTTAATTTATAATATAGTTTTTTCTATATAGGCAATTTCATCTTCGCTTAAATAGAAAAAACTATATATTTTTTTATCAATTAACCTTTCGTTTTTTTTGCTGACAGTAGGGGACTTTTTTTGGATAATATCATCAACCAAAAGTTCTAATTGTGTTTTTTCTTCATCGAGAATTATTGGGAAAGGCAAAATTTCTAAATTGCTGCGAAGTATTTTATGAGTTGAAAAAATCTTTTCAAAAAGAAATTGAAATAATTTGGAATTTAACATTGCTACAGCAGCTTTAGGAGTATATCCCAGTGTAGTTGGAATAAGAATATTTGCACTATTTAACGTAAGCAAAGATGAATCATCATAAGCAAAAGTCAGTTTTTGGTTTATGAAACGATAAACAATTTTTTCACGATTTCTATAAATATCCAAAGACGCCATTTGCTGAATATTTTCAGCAGATAATTCAATAAAATTTTTTCTAGGATTAATATAATATTTTTGAATATCTGTTCCTATAATAATTTCTTCGTTGTTTCTGCTTTTATTTTTAGAGATGAATTTTGAATTATTTCCCGTGATAACTCCCAATGCCCATATAGAATTGTTTTTTAATGTTGTATGTGGCCTTGAAAATACTTTATCGATAATATTCTCATCTTTGATATTCATATCAATATTAAAAACATAATTCTCTGCATTTTTAAAACGAGATTGAAGACAATGGAAATTATTGTTGTTGCTGAGAATATGAATTTTGTTATTAATGTCGCTTTGTGTTTTTTTTATGTGAATTGCTATAACATCTGTATAAACATTTGAAAAAAGTTTCCCAAAATTCTGTATGGAAATAATTGTAGTTTCATTTACAATAATTTTTCTTATTTCACAGTGTGCTTTTATGTTTAAAATAGATTTTGGCAATAAAAATATCATCTCTCCATTCTCTTCAATCGATTCTATTGACTTGAGAATGAAGCAAGAAAATATTTCCTTGGAAGCTAATGTTTGTTGATAGTCTTTGTATTTATAAGCATTTTTTGCAGCTCCCCAAGGCGGATTTTCAACCATAACATTTGCTTTAATGTTCAGATTGTTAGTTAGAAAATCAGCACAAAAAATATTCGGCTCATCATCATAATTTTCATCTAAACAAAGTAAATTAATTTTTGTAATAAATACAGCCGTTTTATCGCTGTCGGTGCCAAAAATATTTTCAATTTTGACCTTATTCCTTTTGACAATATTTATAAGAAAACTTCCTGTTCCGCAGCAAGGATCATAATATTTTTTAATATTGCCTATAATTCCTGAATTAAGAACATTGCAAATTTCGATAGGAGTGTAATAACTTCCCGATTGTGCTTTATTTCCTTCGTTTTTAAACGATTCATACAATAATCCTAAAATATCGGTAGATGTGTTTTCATCTAATTGCTTAATATGCTGATGAACTTTATTTATATATTCAATGTTGATTTTATTTTTTGGAGAATAATCAGAGATTATTTTTTTAATAATTTTTCTTTTATAAATTATTTTTTTATCAGTAATACTAACTTCATTTTTTAAAAACAAATAAGCAACGCTGGTATTTAAAATAAAATTTATAATGTCTGTAAAATACTCATTTGCAATATTTAGTATTGTTTTAATGATTTTTACGTTTTTCCTGTTATTAATATGCTCCTGCGGTATAGAAGTGAATTTTGAATTATTTTTATTTGCTCCTTTTTGTAATTTTTTAAAACTACCGTTTTCAATATTTTTTTTTAGATTTTCTAAATTCGATTTATTATACGGAAAGCTAATATATTTCAATCTTACCCAATTTCTAACCGTTGGCACAGAAATACCTAAAAATATTGAAACATCTTTAGTAGTAATATTTTTATCAAAATTATCTAGCACTAAATATCTTTATTATTTACAAATATAAAAAATATTTTATTAAACATTTACTAAAAATCAGAATTATTAACACCTAGACCGAAAAGAGCAAAATCATATTTTACTGGATCTTCCTTATCAAATTTTTTCAAATTTTCAGTAAGTTCTACAACAGCATTCCAATTATCTTGTTTTATTGATAACAATCCCAATTTTCTCGAAACGTTTCCGCTATGAACATCTAATGGCATATAAAGATTTGCAGGAGAAAAGTTTTTCCATAATCCAAAATCAACAGCATCATTATCTTTTCTTACCATCCAACGCATAAACATATTTAGTCGTTTTGCAGCAGAACCCTTTGATACATTTGCCAATTGCCGTTTTGTGCGTTCTTGTTCTCCGATTGAGAAAAAAACATTATAAAAATTAGCAAAATTATTATAAACATTATCGGTTTTTGTTAGCAATCCTTCTAATCCGTTGTGATTTTTATAAATATTTTTTAAAGATTTTATGAAATATATTAGGTCGTCGTTGTTAAAAGTCCGATGAACAAATTTTTTTATAGAATTTATTTCCTTATCACTGTGATAATTAATGAAATCGAATGGTGAATTTTCTAGTAAATCTATAAGGATATTACCATTTTTAATAATCATTTTTCTATTTCCCCATGCAATAGATGCGACCAAAAAAGCAATTATTTCAATATCTTCCTTTTTAGAAAATTTGTGAGGAATAGAGATTGGGTCGTTGAGAATAAAATCTTTTGTACAATATTTATTGTAACTATTTTCTAATAATTCTCTAATATTTTCAAAGGAATAATTCAATATTCAAGAGAAGAATTAGTTATTATGAGGATTATAGCTACTTCCAAAAACTCTTCTTAATAAGTCGTTAACTCTGGCATTTGCATTTACTCTGATTTTTGTTTCTTCCTTTGCTATCATAATAAACAAGCCGTCAAGAGCTTTTTTTGTTACATAATCGTTTAAATCTACGTTAATTTTTTTACCAGTAGCTAATCCAACAGTGGAATTGTATTTTGTAGCAAGGGGAGTCCAGTATTTTGCAAGCATAACTTTGTCGGTAGATTTTGTTACAATTGGTTTAAATTGTTGATATAAAGTATTATAATTTTTTGCTCTTAAATATTGGGTGGCAGCGTCATCTTTTCCCTTAAGAATTGAAACTGCATCAGTAATTGTCATTTGACTAATTGAATTTACAAGAATTGCTTTAGCACTTACAGCAGCATCCTCAGCTGCACGATTTAATTTTTCTTCAAATTGTGTTACTTGTGTTTTTAACGCAGGAACTTTATTACATAAATCTTTTATTGCTTTAGCTTCTTCAGGAAAAGGAATTTTAATCAATGGATTTCCATAATATCCATTTAAAGCACTAACAAGAGATACAGTATTTCCCGATCCAATAGTCAAGGCATTTTTCAATCCGTTGGCTATATCTGTTTGAGTCAATTGCTTAGGAGCGGAAGAACTTGTTCTGGTTACTTGGTTTAAAACACTGCAACTAATGCTGAATGCAACTACAACTACAAAAACTAATATTTTTTTCATATTTTAATTGTTTATAATAAATTCAAAGTTAATATAAATTTTTCATTTTTTTTTTGTATTTTTACAAAAAAATATTATGAACGATGATTCTTTATTGCAATTAGAAACTATTGATAACAATATCAGTGTTTTAACTTTAAATAATGCAAAAAAATACAATTGTTTATCTCAAAATTTTTTTGATGAATTTGAATATAAACTAGAAGAAATTAAAAATAATAAAGAACTTCGTGTATTAATAATTAGAGGATCTGATGGCGTTTTTTCTTCTGGTGCAAATTTAAAAGATATTTCTGACGCAAATTATGAAGAGGCAAAAGCGATGGTATTAAGATCGCAAGAAGATTTTCGTTCTTTGTTTTTACTTGATATACCTGTAATTGCTGTAATTGACGGCTATGCAATTGGCGGAGGTTTTGAGCTTGCTTTGCATTGTGATTTCAGATTTGTAAGTTCTCGTTCAAGAATTAGTTTTCCAGAAGTAAAATTCGGCTTTCTGCCAGCATCAGGTGGAATTTCGCTTTTTTCTCGTTTATGCAATTCTGCTGACGCTTTATATTACTTACTTACTGGAGAAGAAATCCCCTTAGAAAAATTGCTTAATTTTGGTGTTATTCAAAGAGTATTTTCGGAAGATGATATTTATAATGAAAGTATCAAAATTGCAAAAGCTCTTGCAGAAAAACCTCAAGAAAGTATTGCTACAATTAAAAAAAATTATTATAGAAACTTTTTTTCGGACATTAATACCTGTTTAAATCTTGATGCAGTTGAATTTTCTTCTTTATTACAAAAAAATGGGAAGAATAACATAAAAAAATTTTATAATTCAAAAAAATAATATGACAAATTCTTATATATTCACTGGGATAGGATTAAAACTAGCAAAATATCCTATTACGAATGATGATATTTTAAAAGAAATTAAAAACAACACCATTAAAGGTTTTGATGAAGATAGAATACTTAGAAAAAATCCATCGCTGAAAAATCCGTTTGATTATATGGTTTCTGAAAAAATGGGATTTGAAAAGCGTTATCATGTTGTTCCTTTTCCACCAACAAGACCAAAATATAAAAATGCAGAAACTACTGTTGATTTGTCGGTAGCATCTGTATCTGAAGCTCTTGCAAAAGCAAATATCAGTGGAAATGAAATTGATGCATGGTTTTTTAGTAGTGGCACTCATTCTCAAAAAGCACCAGGAATAGGTGAATTTGTAAAAGCCTATTTTACTGATGAAAATAATGTTTCTCCGGTTTTTTCAATTGTTTCGGCCTGCGTTGGTTTTAATATTAATTTGGAAGCAGCCATAAATTATTTTCAATGCCATGAAGAAGCAAAAAATATTGTTGTAGCTCATGCTGATACTATGTCGGAGTTGCTTTGTGAAGAAAATGATTTTGTTCCATTTGCAACTTTTGGCGATTCTTCCGCTGCTGTTGTTTTAACAAAAATTGAAACAGAATCTAAAGTCGGAGTAATTGATATTTTGAATTATGAAGATACTATTATGCTCGATAATTTAGGTGCAAATTCTAAAGGAAATTTGTATATGAATCCACAAAAAGTGAAAAACAGAGCAGTTCCCAATATCACCAATGTAGCAAATGAGTTGTTATCAAAGTCTAATTGGATAATAGACGATCTTAAATATTTTCTTCCACATCAAACAGGAAATGCAATTGTAAATAATGTTAGCGAAAATTTAAAAATTTCGCAAGAAAAAACTTACCAATATGTTCAGAAAAAATGTGGAAATCTTTCTGGAGCTTCAATTCCTGCTTGTCTATATTATCTACAAAATGAAAATAAAATCGGCAATAACGACAAACTTCTTACTGCAGTTGCCGGATTAGGTGGAGAATTTGGCGGTTTTACTTACATTAATTGCAATAACAGTATTTCTATTAAAACGAAGAATGAAATGGAAGGAAAAACGGTTTTGATAACCGGAGCAAGTGGTTCATTAGGACAAACAATTGCTTATAATATTGCAAAAAAATCTGCAAATCTCATTCTTTTATATAATTCATCGAAAGATAAAATAAATACTTTATCTGAGAAAATTAAAGCAGATTTCTCAAATATTTCTATAACTACTATTCAATGTGATTTTTCAAACAATGAAGAAATTATTACTGTAGGAGAAAAAATCAAAGCTAATTATCAAAAAATTAATTACGTTGTTTTTACACATGCATCTACAGGAACATTATCAAAAGCATCAAAAGTAGAGTTGTCGGAATTTACTCTGATAAATCAGATAAACTATCGTTCAATAAAAACACTATTAAGCAGTATTTCAGATTTAATAGATGATGCAGTATTAATTACAGGCTCTGTAGGCGAGGAAGCACAATTTCCGGGAAGTTCTTCATACGTTGCTTCTAAAAGGGCATTACGCGGGTTTGCCTATAAATTTGCCAGCGAAATTTACGATAAAAAAAGAGTGAAAACAATTTATTATTTGCCAGGACTTATTGATTCAGGCATGGTTGATAAATTAGACGAAAGACAACAATTGGAAGCAATGAGCTCAATAGAACAAAGTAAATTGATAAATGTTAATGACATTGCAACACGAATGATAAATTCATTATTACATATAAAAGTTGCCGATGTAAAAATATCTCTCGAACATAATTTAATTGTGATACGAGATGGTTTTAATAAAATTTTTTAATAATAAATTCAAATTAATAAAATGTTCGAAAATTATATATTCAGTGGTTTTGGTTATTGTAGCGGAAAATATAAAATTACAAATGGCGATATTGAAGAAGCTGTTAACAAAGGGTTTTTACAAGGATTTAACGGCGACAGAATAGTAAATAAGGACAATTACAAAAAATATGCTTCTAATAACCCAGACCCAAGTCCTCTCGATTTTTTTGCATCTGAAATAATGGGTTTCAAGGAACGCTATTCTGTTACTCCTTTTCCGCCAACAAAGAAGAAACTTTATTATTCTGAAACATCTTTGGATTTGGCAGTTAAAGCCATTAATTCAGCTTTTTATGACGCAGAGATTAGTGCTAAAGAAATATCTGCATGGTTTGTAAGCACAGTTTCTCCGCACGAACAAGCACCCGGAATTGCAAGCACAATAAAATCATATTTTTGTAAAGAAGATAATCATTCTGCCTGCATTTCCACAATTTCAGGCTGTGCAGGATTTTTGTTAAATTTAGAAAAAGCTATTAATTATTTAAAAACTCACAAAGAAGCTAAAAATGTTGTTGTGGCACACACTGAGACAATGTCGAGTTTCCTTACCCAACGTGTGAAATATGTTCCATTTATTACATTTGGCGATTTGGCAGCAGCAGTAATAATTTCAAAAATTCACGACGAGAAAAACTTCGGAATAATTGATATAGAAAATTTTCACGACCTTAAAATGCTCGATTTTGTTGGCGTAGATAAACTGTCGAATCTTTATATGGATGATAAGCTAATAAAAGACAGAGCTATTGAAAATATTCCATTTGCCGCACGAAAATGTCTAGAGAAATCTAAATGGCAAATCGAAGATATTGATTATTTTGTACCGCATCAAACAGGAAATATTATTGTAAAAAAAGCTGCCGAAATCATTGGATTAGAAAGTAATAAGATATTTCTTGAAGGACAAAAATATTTTGGAAATGTGTCTGGTGCTACTATTCCTCTTTGTCTATCTTTGATGGCAGAAAAAAAATTACTGAAAGACGGTAGCAAAATATTAAGTGCAACTGCCGGTGTTGGTGGAAATTTCGGTGCATTTTCATATATTGTTCATGAAGAAAAAAAGAAACACAACTTTTACTTATATG
This sequence comes from uncultured Bacteroidales bacterium, assembly GCA_964493875.1. GTDB lineage: Bacteria > Bacteroidota > Bacteroidia > Bacteroidales > ML635J-15 > Bact-19. The sequence goes on from CAZBPT010000014.1 coordinate 16,324, forward strand.
ACAATGATTTAGCAAATAATAATATACTAATTTTAGGTGCAAGTGGAAGTTTAGGTTTTGCAATTGCTGAAGAAGCAAAGAGGAGAGGAGCTTCGTTATTTTTGCATGCCAATCGAAATCTAGATAAGATAAATAAATTGCAAAGTGATAATATTTTTCAGGGAGATTTTACCGATGAAAATCAATTAGATAATTATATTTCAGAAATTGTCAATTTAAAAATTGTTTTTAATCATATAATAATTGCTAGCGATAATTTGCAAGAAAATAAAGCAATGACAGTTAATTTTTATGCTAATGTTAAAATTATCAACGCATTAATAAAAAATAGATTAATAAAAGATTCTATTTTGTGTGTGTCAAGTGCTTTAGAAGATTCAAAATTTATTTCTAATGATGTTTGGCTTTCTTCTCATCGTGCCTTCCACGGATTTTTATCATCGGCAAGTTACGAATTTCTATCTTACGGTATAAAAACCAAATATGTCCAAAGAGCATTTTTAGAATCCGACAATTCCGAATTGTTGAATGATAAATTTGTATATTCTTTTATGAACCAATACGGACAAAGTGAAAAGTTGCAACTCAAAGATTTTGCTTCTGATTTGATAAATTGTTTATATTTAAAAAAAGTACTTCATTTTAATTATAAAAAGGAGAATGCAATGTTAGTTGCACGGACAGGATACAAATTGGAAGTTGATGTTTAATGGGTTTATAATGCTTTTAAAGCATTTATATTGAAATACGAAATCCTAATGAAAAAGTATTAAGACTTGTGCTTTTCCCTTTTTCGTACATAGGATTTAAGTAATATTTGAAATATATATCAAAATAATTTCCAAAGCCGATAATTGCTTTTATTCCGTGATTAAATTTATTGATGTAAAATAAATCTTTATCAGAATATCTCATCTCAATATCATCAACAGTATAACGATATTTTGCCGTTGATCTAAAACGATAAGCAGCAAAAACTCCAATACCAAGTCGCATATTAAAGTAATTGACTATTCCGGGATTCACAGATTTTTTATAATGAAAAATATGAAAAACAGGCAATAAACTAACATCAAGGGAAGGGACAATTAACTGGCTTTTCTCAAAAGAGTAATCATTATTATACGATAAAACTCGTTGTAAATATGTTATTTCATTGTTTTGTGCAAGAATTATGGTACTTCTGTCTTTATATGAATAAAAGTTCCAACCGTAGCTAGCGTCAATATTTAAAGAAAAATTTCTTACGAGTCGAAGGCGTAAATTACCACCTAAATTTAGATTAAAGGAAGAGAGTGGACTTAGTGCATATTGACTATTCGAAGATATTGGAATTTTCCACTTATCCAAATAGTTTATTAAGCCCAGATCAAGAAAAAAAGAATATTTAACTATTTTATCCTCATTGTAAATATTATAATTTAAGTTTTTTAACAATAATAAATTCCAAAATCTGTGAACAAAATTATCTTTTGGTGGTTCTTCAACATCGTCTTCATTACTTGAAACTTTTTGTTCAGAATTAAAGAAAAATAAAGAACTATCAATTTTGTTATCGGCCTTTTTTAAATTATTTAATTGTGATTCTGTTTGAAAAATTATTTCGTTGATGTTGTTTAAAATAACAATGCTGTCTTCCGCAATTATATTGATATTTACATTATTATTTGTTTTAATTCTAATTGTATCATCTTCACTTTGTGGAGAAAAAAAAGCAAAAGCATTATTAATAATAATGACGAGAGAAGATAAAAATATAAACTTGGAGAGATTCATTGCTTTTCTGCAAAATTAGTTAAAAAAAATATGATAACAAAATAAAAAAATATTATCTTTGTAAAAAGCAAGCAGTTCTGTCGCCTGAGTAATTGGGAGGAAAGTCCGGACAACATAGGACACTGTACTTCCGAAATGGAAGATGTCTGTGAAGGTATGGTAACAGAGAAGAAAATAACAGCTTTAGAAATAAAGTAAAGGTGAGAAGGTAGTGTAAGAGACTACCGGTAGTAATGGCAACATTATTAGCCGTCTGTCCTACAGGTTGCAAGACCATGTATATCGACGTTTTAGGGCTGTCCGTCTGAGTCGAGGGGTAGGTCGCATTAGATAAATGACAGAAGTTCTTTTTAGAATACAGAATCCGGCTTATATGCTTGCTTTTTTTTTGTTTTTTTGATATTTCAAATCTTTGCTATTACAAATTATTTTGAAAAAAAACGAAAATAAATTTTGAAAATATTAAAAATAACATTAAATTTGCAACGGTTTTTGGACCATTAGCTCAATTGGATTAGAGTATCTGACTACGGATCAGAAGGTTGGGGGTTCGAGCCCCTCATGGTTCACTAAAAATTTATTCATATCTAATCGAAGGGTAATGTTCAACATTCCCTTTTTTTTTTGTAATTCTGATTGTAAAACTCTTTAAAAAGATTCTAGTTTTTTAAATTAATAAGCACTACATTTTGACAGATACTATTTTTTTATTCACATAAATACACTAATCAAATTATTTTTTTATATTTTTTATGAAAATAAAATATATTTGTTATCTTATGAAATTATGAAAAAAACAATTTACTTCTTATTGCTAATAATTCAATCGCAAATAATTTTTTCTCAAGACTTTGAATCTACATATAAAATTCCTTCAGACCAACCAAAACTTGTTGTAGGCATTGTAGTAGAACAATTAAGAGAAGATTATATTGATAAATTCTGGAATTATTTCAGCGACAAAGGAATTAAAAAATTAATAATAAATGGCTCTAATTTTCAAAATGCGCATCTTAATTATAGTTTAACACAAAGTTCTCCTGGATATGCAAGTATTAGTACAGGTTGTGAACCTTCTGTTCATGGTATCATAAGTGATTATTGGTATAACTATTTGTCAGGTGAAAAAACTATTTCGATAAATGACAAAAAATATAAAACTGTTGGTGTGAAAGAAGCAAGCGAAAGCTATTCACCATTGAATTTATTTACAACAACATTTAGCGATGAAGCGAAAACTAGTAAAGGAAATAAATCAAAAGTATTCTCAATGTCATTAGATCCCGTTGGAGCTGTGCTTTCAGGTGGTTTTACTGCAAATTCTGCTTATTGGTTTGATAGCAAAGAAGGGATATGGGTTACAAGTTCTTATTATCAAGAATCATTACCAAAATGGCTTAACGAACTTAACGATAAAAAAATGCCTGACGAATACTTACAAAGAATTTGGCTGCCAACTTTATCAAATGAAGAAATGAAAAAATTTGATTACGACACAAATTTATACAAAATCGGATTTGATGGTATATACAAAAGTTTTCCATATACTTATTCGGAAATTATAAAGTCTATTCATAATTATGAATTGATAAAAATGATTCCTGAAGGAAATACTCTTCTCACAGACCTTGCTATTGCAACATTATATAATGAGAATATCGGTAAAGATGAAATTACAGACTTCCTTTTTGTAAATTATTCCGTTACCGAAAAGATAGGTTTGCTATTTGGACCTCAGTCGGCAGAAGTTTTTGATACATATCTCAAATTAGACAATAATATTGCTCATCTTATAAATGCAATAGAAGATGTTGTAGGAAAGAACAATGTTATAATTTATCTTACTTCAAATCACGGAGTAGCAGAAATTCCACAGTATTCGATTAGCAATAAAATGCCATCAGGAATATTCAAACAACATTATATAATTGCATTATTGAAATCATATTTAAAATCGATTTATGGTGAAGGAGAGTGGATATTAGATTATAATAATCAGCAAATATATTTGAATAAAACATTAATAGAAGATTCCAGAATACCTTTAGAAGAATTTCAATCAAAAATAATATCTTTCATAATAAATTCTGGGGGAATCTCTAATGCTATAAGTTCCAGCCAATTTCAAAATATGATTTTTAATATTGGAATGCCACAAAAAATGCAAAATTCCTTTAATCAAAAACGTTCCGGCGATATTATGATTTCCTTGAAACCCGGCTGGATTGAAGATATTCCTTACACAACAAATCACAATTCAGGATATAGTTACGACACTCATGTTCCCTTGGTTTTTTATGGTTGGAAAATAAACAAACAACAAATTTCTACGCAAGTAAATATTACTGATATTGCTCCAACAATCTCTACTTTTATTAATACACCGCCACCTCCGCTATCAACAGGAAAAATTTTACAAAACTTAATTAAATAATTAATTATGAATAAATTTAAAAAAATATTAATATTTATATATGATAATAAAATTTTTGTGATAATAGCTCTTTTTATTGTTTTTATGTTATTCATTGACAATAATAATCTATTAAAAAAGGTTAAAAGAGGACGTGAAATTGATAAATTAAAACAAGAACAAGTAGAATTGCAAAAATGTATTACTGAATTGGAAAAAAGAAATGAGGAATTGTCTTCAGGAAGAAAAGATGCTTTGGAAACCTACGCAAGAGAAAAACTTATGATGAGTGAAGAAAACGAAGTTACATATATCGTTGATACCACAACAATAGTTTTTGATAAATAAGTAATAAAACGTATTCAAAATATCATCAAAGAACTTTTTAATCTCTGGAAATAATAAAAATATATAACAAAAAAAGTACTTTTAAATAAAAGTACTTTTTTTATAAGTTGATATAGAAAAATTCTTATTTTTCGATTCTAATTCTGGCATCAACAGCTTTAATATATTTGCTATTACCTAATAGTGGATTAATATCCATTTCAAAGATTTCGGGAGCAATTGTAACCAAAATTGAAATTCTGGAAATTAAGTCGGCAAAAATTTCTTCATTGATACCTTCTTTACCTCTAATTCCTTTGATTATTTTGTATGATTTTAATTCTTTTAACATTGGAAGAATTTCATCAGCAGCCATAGGAGCTAGAAAAGCTTTTACATCTTTAAATACTTCGATAAAAATTCCGCCTAAGCCGAATAGTACCATATGACCGAATTTATCATCTCGTTTAGCACCAATAAAAACTTCAGTTCCAGATAATTGTTCTGCTAACATAATAGCATAAGTGTCGGTGATTTTTATCATTCTATTGAACTCTCGTCTAACAGTTTCTTCATCATTTACATTAAGAACAACACCTCCAACATCAGATTTATGAACAGGGCCAACAACTTTCATAACAAGTGGGAAGCCGAAATCGCGAGCCATTTTAACAGCATCTTCTTCAGTAGTTACAGTACCTTCTTTTGAATGAGGTATTGCAACAGCATCAAAAAGTTGGTGAATTTTTTCCGGAGCAAGATATCCATTTTCTGAATTATCAACAATTTCACGTATTTTTTTCCTGTCGATGTTTTTCAACATAATATCGGAAAAAGACTGTTTAGGAGTTTTATAAACTTTTGAAAGAGCATTTCCGAATAAAACTTCATCTTGGAAGAAAGGATAACCTGAATTTAAAAATTCTTCAATTTCATCTTTCACAAAGAGATAAGATGGGAAAATTGGATAAATAGGTTTTTTAGAAGTTTTAAATTTTTCTATAAGAGCTTTATAAGGTTCGAATACAGGAGCAAGTCCAGGACTTCCCCAGATAACGCACATACCGTCAATATCTTTAAAATCGTTATTTACGGCATCAATAACAGCTGTGAGTTGTTCGCCTGTACCTGTTGCAAGCATATCAATAGGATTAGCTACGGAACTTCCGGCAAATAATTTTGACAGTAGCTCTTTAGCTTTATCTCCTTCAATATGAGGAACATCTAATCCGCCATTAGAAAGAGCATCTGTAAGCATAACTGCTGGACCGCCTGCGTGAGTAATAATTGCAATATTTTTTCCACGAAGTTCAGGATATGAGAAAATAGCAGCAACAGTCATCAATTCGTCACGACCATTACAACGAACGATACCTGCCTTTTGGAAAAGAGCTTCAACAGCAACATCAGAGCTTGCCATAGCGCCTGTATGAGAACTTGCAGCACGACTACCTGCTTCTGAACCTCCTGATTTTATTGCAGCAATTTTACAGCCTTTTTTAATTAAAGAACTTGCATGTTCCAAAAATTTTATAGGCTTATCGATTTTTTCTAAATATAATAATTTTATTTTTGAACTTTTGCCTTCAACATAAGTATTGTCAAAATGTTCTAAAAGTTCTTCCACACCAATTTGGGCAGAGTTGCCAACAGCAAAAACGCTATTAAATTTTATACCTTTGCGCATACCGTTATCAATAATAAAAATTGCTGTTGCTCCGGAACCTGAAATAAAATCTACACCTTGAGGATCAAGAACAGGAATAGGAGAAGTAAAAGCTCCATTGTAGTTTGTAGTTAAAATTCCAGTGCAATTTGGACCAATTAAAGACCCACCAGTAGAATTAATAATATCAACAATTTGATGTTCAATTTTTGCTCCTTCAGCATTTTCTTCACTAAAACCGGCAGATAAAATTACAAATCCGCCACATTTTTTTTCTTTTGCAAGAGTAGATACCGTTTCAACACAAAATTTTGCAGCAATTGCAATAATTGCACAATCTGTTTGTGGTAAATCATCAACAGTTTTAAATGCTTTAATACCTTGAACAAAATCTGATTTAGGATTAACGACAAAAATATCACCGCTAAAGTTACTATTAATTAAATTTCTAAGTACTGCGCCACCAGGTTTATAAACGTCATCAGAACCGCCAACTACGACTATAGATTTTGGATTTAATAATTTTGAATTTATCATAAGTTATTTTATAATACAAAGATAATTATTTTTTCAATTATTTTTATTACATAAATTTGTTTAATATGAAATTTAACAATTTCTAAGAAAATAGTTGTTTTTTATAGGTTTTTCCAGAAAAAAGACTAATTTTACAAAAAATAATTAATAAAAAAATAAAATTTTATGAGCGAATTTATAAACTTGTTGCAGTCTAATACTGCGTTATTGATTTTTATCTGTGTAATTATTGTAGTATTACCGTTTCTTATTTATTATGTTTTTACTGCAATGAAGCACCATCCCAAAGGGCTTATTCCTGCAGCCCTAAGTAATATGGGTGAACGTTTTGGTTACTATATTATGAACGCTGCATTGTTACTGTTTCTCTGTTCTAAATTTGGTATTAGTGACGATGTTGCAGGCTGGATATATGCAGTTTTTTATTTCTTGATTTATGTGTTAAGTTTACCTGGAGGTATGATTGCAGACAAATTAAGAAATTATAAAGGCACAATTTTATCTGGTCTTATGGTTATGGCTATCGGTTATGCTGCATTAGCTATCCCTGTTTTTGGAGGTAATCCAGGTAATATTCCAACATGGGTGTTGATTTTCACTTGTTTTGCACTTCTTCTTATCGCAACTGGTAATGGATTATTTAAAGGTAATTTACAAGCTATTGTAGGCCAAATGTATGATAATTTTGAAGAAGAAGCAGCAAAGAAAGGACCAGAAGAATTAGCAAAAGCAAAAGCAAAACGTGATACTGGCTTCCAAATTTTTTATGTTTTCATTAATATTGGTGGTGTAATTGCTCCTTTTGTTGCTCCATTACTTAGAAGTTTTTATCTTAAAACCAATGGACTACTTTATAACTCAGATCTTCCACGCCTCTGCCATAAATATATAGATAATGGTGGTTTAGAATCTACCGATATGGAAAACCTAAACACATTGGCTCAAACCGTACAAATTAATGGAAGTCAAATTACAGATATTACACAATTTTGTAATAATTATTTGGAAATATTCAATACTGGTGTACATTATTCGTTTGTAGCATCAGTTGCTGCTATGTTAATTTCATTCCTTATTTTTCTTTTTGTAAAAGGTAAATTACCAAATCCTGTTAAGAAAGAAAAATCGAACGTTGTTGAATATACTAATGAAGAAAAACAAGCTCAAGCAAAAGAAATTAGACAACGCATGTTAGCTTTGTTTGCTGTATTGGGTGTTGCAGTATTTTTCTGGTTCTCTTTCCATCAAAATGGTCAATCATTATCTGTGTTTGCCCGCGACTTTGTTGATACAGGTTCTATTGCTCCAGAAATTTGGCAATGTATTAATCCCTTCTTTGTAATTGTTCTTACTCCTTTTATTATGCTGATTTTTGGACTTTTTTCTCGCAAAGGAAAATCAATTTCAACTCCCAAGAAAATTGCTATCGGTATGTTTATTGCCGCTTGTGCTTATATTTTCTTGATGATTATTGCTATGGTTAAAGGTTATCCTTCAGGTGAAGAATTTAGAGGATTAGCCGAAACGGTAAAACTTACTCTTAAGTCAAGCCCATACATTCTTATCTTTACATATTTATTCTTAACTGTTGCCGAATTATTTATTTCACCACTAGGACTTTCATTTGTATCGAAAGTTGCTCCTCGTCATCTACAAGGAATTTGTCAAGGACTTTGGTTGACTGCAACCGCTATTGGTAATTTATTTATTGCTTTGGGTGTTACAATGCTTAACAGTTTCCCACAACAATGGCAATGTTGGGCTGTGTTTGCTGCATTCTGCCTAATCTCAATGGCTGTAATGTTTGGAATGTTAAAATGGTTAGAAAGAGTTACGAAATAACGAAATTTCATCATTTATAATATTAAAAAGAGGGTAACAAAAATTGTTACTCTCTTTTTTTTATTAAATTTTTATTATCATTATTCAATAATAACAAAAGCTAAAAATTATCTAAAAATTAATAATATTTACAATCGTTTATATGTAGTAATTTTTGACAAAGTATTCAGAGATTTCTTATAGTTTTAAATTCATAGAATGATATCAATGAGATATTTTAAAAGAAGTACCGAACACATGCCAAAAATAAATCAGAATTCCTTAGAAATTGTAATAAATAGTTAATTAAAAATCAAATAAATAATTTAAATAAAAAATACGCCTGCAAAAAATTGCAGGCGTATCATTCATTTATTTTTGATTATTAAATATCTTATTTACCAGACATTTTTTTATAACCATTATAACGTCTTTGTGCGTCTTTTTGAGTTTTTTCGAATAACTCTTCAGCAATTTGTGGGAAAGTTTTTGTTAATGAATTATAACGAACTTCACCCATCAAGAAATCACGGAAATTATCCCAATTTGGTTCATTAGAATCTAATTGGAATGGATTTTGTCCCATTTCTTCTAAACGTGGATCGTAACGATATAATTGCCAATAACCGCATTCTACAGCAGCTTTTTGTTCTGCTTGTGCTTTTCCCATTCCATTTTTCAAACCGTGATTAATACAAGGAGAATATGCAATTATCAAACTTGGTCCGTTATAAGATTCTGCTTCACGTATTGCTTTTAATGTTTGTGCTTGGTTTGCACCCATTGCTATTTGAGCAACATATACATAACCATAAGTAGCAGCAATCATTCCTAAATCTTTTTTACGAATACGTTTTCCTGAAGCAGCAAATTTTGCAACAGCACCAACTGGAGTAGATTTTGAAGATTGACCACCAGTATTTGAATAGACTTCTGTATCAACAACAAGAACATTAACATTTTGTCCAGATGCTAAAACATGGTCTAATCCACCAAAACCGATATCATAACCCCAACCGTCACCACCAATTATCCATTGACTGCGTTTTACTATGAAATTAGATAATTCATCTAAACCTTTACAAATATCACATTTGCAAGCTTTTACTAATGGTATTAATTTATCTGCAACTTCGTGAGTAATTTTATAATCTTCACTATTATCCAACCATTTTTGGAATAATGATTTCATTTCAGCTGTACAACAATCACAAGCTAAACCGTCAGTCATTAATTTTGCTACTCTTAAACGCATTTTGTCGCTAGCAACTTTCATTCCTAAACCATATTCAGCATTATCTTCAAATAATGAATTTGCCCATGCAACGCCATGACCTTCTTCGTTTTTACAATATGGAGTAGAAGGAGCAGAGCCTGAATATATTGAAGAGCAACCTGTTGCATTTGCAACCATCTGATGATCACCAAATAGTTGAGAAATTAATTTTACATAAGGTGTTTCACCACAACCAGAACATGCACCTGAGAATTCAAATAATGGAGTTGCAAATTGTGAATTTTTAACATTTGATTGAATATCAACAAGATTTTGTTTTGATTTTACTTCTTTTGTACAATAATCCCAATTAGCTTGATTTGGTAATTCTTCTTCGATTGGAACCATCTTAAGAGCTTTGTTGCCTTTATTTCCAGGACAAACATTAGCACAATTTCCACATGCCAAACAATCTAAAACATCAACTTGCATACGGAAATTCATTCCAGCCATTTCTTTTGGTGCTTTAACTTCGATTGTAGCCATATCTTTTGGAGCATTTGCCATTTCTTTACTATCTAATACGAAAGGACGAATTGCAGCGTGAGGACATACAAAAGAACATTGATTACATTGAATACAATTTTCTGGAATCCATACTGGAACATGAGAAGCAACACCACGTTTTTCATAAGCTGCTGTTCCTAAATCCCAAGTACCGTCTTCACGACCTTTAAATGCAGATACTGGTAAATCGTCACCTTTTTGTGCATTTATTGGGCGAACTACTTTTTGAACAAATTGTGGAACATTTGTATCTTCTTTTTCATCTTCTAAAACTATATTTGCCCATTCTGCAGGAATATTTATTTTTTTGTAGTCTCCACCTCTATCAACAGCTGCATAATTCATATTTACAACATCATCTCCTTTTTTATTGTATGATTTGTAAATGAATTTTTTCATTTGTTCTACTGCTAATTCGTAAGGAATTACACCTGTAATTTTAAAAAATGCAGATTGTAAAATTGTATTTGTACGATTTCCTAAACCGATTTCTGCTGCAATATTTGTTGCATCAATAGTATAAAAGTTGATATTATTTTTTGCCAAATATTTTTTTACATTATTAGGTAAATTTTCTACAACTTCTTTTTCATTCCAAATTGTATTTAAAAGGAAAGTACCGTTTTTCTTCAAACCTTTTGTAACATCATAAAGTTTCAAATAAGCTTGAACGTGACAAGCAACAAAATTTGGAGTATTTACATAATATGTTGAACGAATAGGATTGTCTCCAAAACGTAAATGTGAACATGTAAAACCACCTGATTTTTTTGAATCATAAGCAAAATATGCTTGGCAATATTTATCTGTATTGTCACCAATAATTTTTATTGAATTTTTATTTGCTCCAACAGTACCGTCAGCACCAAGACCATAGAATTTAGCTTCGAAAGGTCCGTTAGCAAGTTCTAATTCTTCTTTTACTGGTAAGGAAGTGAAAGTAACATCATCAACAATACCTATTGTAAAACCGTGTTTTGGCATTGGTAAAGACAAATTTTCATATACTGAAAGAATTTGTGCCGGTGTAGTATCTTTTGAAGATAATCCATAACGTCCACCAATGATAAGAGGTTTTTTATCGCAAGGAATTTCTTTGCAATTTGCAAATGCTTCAACAACATCCAAATATAATGGTTCGCCGGTAGCACCTGCTTCTTTTGTGCGGTCTAAAACTGCAATTCTTTTGCAAGATTGAGGAATAGCAGCTGCTAAATGTTTAACAGAGAAAGGACGGTATAAATGAACAGAAACTAAACCCACTTTTTCACCTTTTGCTACTAAATGGTCTATGGTTTCTTTAATAGCTTCGGTAACTGAACCCATTGCTATTATTATTCTTTCTGCTTTTGGATCGCCATAATAATCGAATAATTTATATTCACGTCCAACGATTTTTGAAATTTCTTTGAAATATTCTTCAACGATACCTACCACTTTTTCATAATATGGATTACAAGCTTCGCGTGCTTGGAAATAGATATCAGGATTTTGAGCTGTACCACGTGTAACAGGGTTTTGAGGACTTAATGCTCTTTTACGAAAAGCAAGAAGAGCTTCACGGTCAACTAATGGAGCTAAATCTTCGTTTTCTAAAGCTTCAATTTTTTGAATTTCATGAGACGTACGGAAGCCGTCAAAGAAATGAACAAAAGGAATACGTGATTTAATTGCCGACAAGTGTGCAACTGCAGCCAAATCCATTACTTCTTGTACTGAACCGGTAGCTAACATAGCACAACCTGTTTGACGAACTGCCATAACATCTTGATGGTCTCCAAAAATTGATAAAGCATGTGATGCCAAAGCACGTGCAGAAACATGATATACTCCTGGAAGTAATTCTCCTGCAACTTTATACATGTTCGGAATCATCAATAATAATCCTTGAGAAGCAGTAAATGTAGTTGATAAAGCTCCTGCTTGTAAACTTCCGTGCATTGCTCCTGAAGCTCCTGCTTCTGACTGCATTTCATCTACGCGAACAACTTCTCCAAAAATATTTTTTCTACCACTTGCTGCCCATTCATCAACATATTCTGCCATGGTTGAAGATGGAGTGATGGGATAAATAGATGCTGCTTCAGTGAACATATACGCAATATGTGCTGCGGCCTGATTACCATCACAAGTTAACATTTTTTTATTCTTTGCCATTTTATTATATATATTTTTTTTTATTAATTAATCCCCATTTTTAATTTTAAAATTACTTTTGGGTTTTAGTTTTTTTGTTTTTATTTTTTTCTTATTTATTAATTTCTAATGATTTATTTTAAATTTAAAAAATTTTCACTATTTAACAAATATAACACTTTTTTCTGTTTATTTTAAGATTTTTTTAGTTTTTTATGAGATTGATAACTGATTTTTTATTATTCATCGATTTTCCTTATGATAATTGTTGTGGACACAAGAAAATACAAAAAAAAATCTATTCCTTCTAATATATAAAGAATAAAAAACTTAGCAATTAAAATATTTTTTTAATTAATTTCGTTAAAAATTGTTGTGAATAGAAAAAAGATAATATATAATAAATTTAAAATCATTTTTGCTTATCCACTAATTTTATTAATAAAATTATATCAAATAATTTTGTCCCCATATATTGGTCGCTCTTGTCGTTTTGTGCCTTCTTGCTCACATTACGGAATTGAAGCAATGCAAAATTTTGGACCTTTCAGAGGGTCTATTTTAACGATTTGGAGAATTATCCGATGTAATCCTTGGGGTGGGAGCGGATTCGATCCTGTTCCTAAAAAATTTTCATTAAAAAGAAGCAAAAACAACTAATCTTGTGCTTTTCAAGAAAAAATAATATCAATTAATTGAACTTAATTATATTAGAAAAAATCTAAGAAAAAATGTTTTGTTTTGTCAAAATTTATTCCTAACTTTGCAATCTTTTTTAACGAACTAAAACGAAATTAATAAATGGAAATTTTTGAGAAGATAGAAGATTTAACAAATTATTGTCATCTTATTGAAAATAAAGGATTAAAAATTGGCTTTGTCCCAACAATGGGAGCATTGCATGAAGGTCACTTATCCTTAATTAAACAAGCAAAACAAGATAATGATATTGTTGCTGTTTCTATTTTTGTAAATCCAAGACAATTTAATGACAATTCCGATTACGAAAAATATCCGCGTACTACTGAGTCTGATATTAATTTATTAAAAAAAATTAATTGTGATATTTTGTTTTTACCTAATGTAGATGAAATTTACGATAATTATTCTGGCTGCGAAATCGATTTTAAAGGCTTGGATAGAATCTATGAAGGAGAATTCCGCCCCGGACATTTTCAAGGAGTTGTTGATATTGTTTATAGACTATTTACGCTAATAAATCCTATAAATGCATATTTCGGAAAAAAAGATTTTCAACAATTAGCGATAATTAAATTAATGGTGAATACAAAAAAAATTCCTATTAATATTGTTCCTTGTGAAATTGTTCGTGAAGATTCTGGTCTTGCAATAAGTTCAAGAAATAAAAGACTTTCTGACAATGGAATCGTCCATGCATCAAAAATATATGAAATTATCTCTAAGTATTCTCAAATTAATAAAAATGATAATATTAGCGATATTTTAAATAATATTTCAAATGAAATTAATAAAGTTGAATTATTAAAAACAGAATACGTTGTTTTCTTTGATTGTGATAGTCTTGAAAAAATTAATTCACTAGAAAATATCACTAAAATGCAACTTGCTGTTGCTGTTTATTGTGAAAGTGTTCGTTTAATTGATAATATCGAAGTAACTATCAATCAGTAATTTGAGATTTTAAATATTTCTTTCCTTGATAAGTATTCGCTTTTTTCATGTCATTGTTTATTTCGTGAACAATTTCATAGTTTTTCCTTCCACTCCAATTCGGATATACTAAAATTTCTTTAGGAGATTCACTGGTTAATCTGTCAATTATTATTTCAGGATTTAATTCTTCTAAAAATCTTATTATCACTTGTTTGTATTTTTCAAACGACAAATCAAAAAACAATTCCCGATTTGACATAAAATAATCAAATATTTTTGTGTTTTTTAATATTTGTAATTGGTGTAATTTCAATGTTTTTATTGGCAATTCGGATAGTTTTTTTGCATGATCGAAAAAATCGTTTTCATTTTCTCCGGGCAAGCCCAATATTAAATGCAAACCACAATCTATTTTATATTTATTTGTCAATAATACAGCTTCTACTGTTTGTTCCCAGCTGTGACCTCTATTGATAAATTCCAATGTTGAGTTTTTTGTCGATTCGGCACCATATTCTATCAATAAATATTTATTTCCAACAATTTCCAAAAGCATTTCTAATATTTCTGTATTAATACAATCGGGGCGAGTTGCAATAACAATTCCAACGATTAATGGATTCTCAAGTGCTTGTGAATATATTCTTTTTAATTCGTCAATGTTTTTATAAGTATTTGTATAAGTTTGAAAGTAAGCAAGATAGCGTTGTGTTTTGTATTTTTTTGCAAAAAATTCAATTCCGGTATCTATTTGTTCTTTTATCGATAAAGAATTTGAGCAGTAAAATGGAGAAAAACTGTCGTTATTACAGTAAATACAGGCATCAGTACTTATTGTGCCATCACGATTTGGACAGGTAAACCCAGCATCTATTGAAATTTTTTGAACTCTTTCTCCAAATACTCTTCTTATGTATGAAGAATAATCATTCCATTGTAAACCGCCCTGAAAAATTTTATTCTTTGTTTCCCCGCTCATTTTATCTTCTCTTATTGGTCTTTTTCGGAATTGGTTTTTTATCTGTTTTGCTTTTGTTTTTATAAAAATACACCATTTTCACATCATCATTTTCGGTGCTGTCAAAATCATTCATTTCAAAAGTTGTGTATATTGGAGTTGTCTTGTCTGGTATTGTAGACTTTTCTTTAGGTGCAGTAATGATAAATGCCAAGATTAGACCTGAGATTGCACCGGAAAGATGTCCTTCCCAGGAAATTGACGGATCGCTGGGTATTATTCCCCATATCATTCCACCGTTTATTATGACAACAATAAGTGCCACTGTTATTAATTTTCTATTTCTACTTTTAAATCCTGATACAAAAATATATGTTGCCAAGGCGTAAATTAATGCAGAAGCACCAACATGATAGGAAGTGTTTCGTCCAATTATCCAAGTTAATAAGCCACTGAAAAAATATAATATCAGAAAAATTCTTCCTGATTTCTGGGGAAAGAAATAAAACAAGATAACAGATAACGGAACAAAAGCTATTGTATTAGAAAAAATATGTTCAAAATTACCGTGTAAAAAGGGCATGGTCAAAATTCCATATATGTGTCTTATGTCTCGTGGCAATAATCCGTAAGGAGATAAATCCAATTGGAATATTTTTTCAAGAATAAAAACTACCCAAGCAATTCCAATAAACAACAAGGATATTGTTAATGAGAATTTAAAACTGTTTTTTGTCTCTATTTTAATATTTTCTTCCATCTTGCTTTGTAATTTTTTTATTTAATTAACAGAGAATCAATAGAAAAAACATATCGCTCAATAACATTTAGGCTTGCACAATAACTATCACCTTTAAATCCTGAAATATGTTTTGTGCTAATCTTTTTTTTGTACTCATTTAAATAAGATACAGCGATTTTTTTATATGACCAATGCCATTTTTCTTCATAAAAACCATCATTTCGGTTTGCAGAATAAGCTTGATAAAAACCATATTCATTTGCATGTTCTTTTAACCATTTATATGTTTTTATTCCTTCACTATTATTGATGTACCACTGTGGATTTAAAGAACATAAATCTATTTCCGTTCCCCAATGATGGCGTGAAATTCCAGGCATTGAACTATATTGTAATGCTTTTTTTATATCGTTTTCAGTTATTGTTGTTGATGATAGTTTTTTTTCCCATAGCCATTTTTGTGTATCAAAACTCCGAAAAGCAGATACGATTCCCAAGCTGATATTTTCTTTTTTTGCTGCATCATACATCTTCAAATAAGCTTCATATACTTCTTTTAATAAATATTCATCACGATAAATACAATATTTTTTGGGAACAAGAACAAACATAGTATCTTTTTCAGGAATAATTTTTCCTAATAAATATTTTTCAGCTATGTTAACAGTATTTTCTAATTTTGTATCAGCAACAGTATCAACTTTGATTATTTCTGATTTGTCGGCGGTAGAATGCTGAGAGCAACTCGAAAGATAAGCGAAAAGAAGCAAATAAAATAAAATTACGTGATATTTCATAAGAAATAATTAATTTTTATTATCACTATCAAACCATTCAGCATAAGAATCTTCAGTTTCGTAAAGTTTCATCGAGAATAATTTTATACCAATAGGGAGCTTATCATTGAGTAAATCTACGAAATATAATAACATATTTTCAGCACTCGGTTGGAAGTCAACAACATTAACTTTATTATTCTCCAATAATATTGGTAATAAAGGATTTTTTTTATTGACAATAATACTATGATCGAATTTTTCTATAATATTTTCATTAATAATAGACTTTAAAATTTTAAAATCTATCACCATTCCGAGTTTTGGAGAATTAATATTTATTTCAGGCGTTCCAATAACAGTAACAAATAATTTATACGAGTGACCGTGCAAATTTTTGCATAACCCATCATAAAAATCTAAAATATGTGCTGCCTCAAAACAAAATTTTTTTGTAATTCTTATTTTATTTGTCATAATAGTCAACAAAATTAAGTATTTTTTTAATATTTTACAATTTTATTGATAAAAAAACGTTTAATTTTTTTATGAAAAGTAGTAAGATTGTAATAGCAAAAGAATTATCATTATTTGAAAAAAAATTCAATGATACAATAGAAAAGACAGAGCTTCCAGAAGAAATTATATCTTATATAAAAAAATCACAGGGGAAACGACTTCGTCCGATATTAACAATACTTATCACAAAAATTTTTACAAATAAAATTGATATTTTTACATACAGGTCAGCAATATTAGTGGAACTTATTCACTTTTCCAGTTTGTTGCACGATGATGTTATTGACGATGCAAAATTTAGGCGAAAAAATAAAACAATAAATATATTATATGATGACAAAACCGCTATTTTACTAGGCGATTATTTGTTCTCATTTGCTTTGAAATCCGCTTCTGAATATCATTATGACTATCTAATAAATGTTATGGCAAATGCAATTAAAGATTTGTCATTAGGAGAGTTGTTGGAATTGGAAATTTCTAAAAACAATAATTTTGATGAAAATAAATACATTGAAACTATTAAGCTAAAAACTGCTTCACTTATTTCTTCTTGTTTTGAAATTGCATGCTATACTTCAAAAATCGATAAAACAAAATCTCAAAAAATAAAACAAATTGGTATCAATTTTGGGCTATTTTTCCAAATTGTTGATGATATTTTAGATTATGTTGGCACTGATACGGGAAAAACTGTTGGCATTGACGTTAAAAACTGTAAAATAACTTTACCAATAATTTTAGCGTTAAAAAATATGTCGCCAGCAGAACAAAATAATTTCAAGAAATTATGGACAGAAAGTAGAACAGACGATATTTGTGAAAAAATAACAGATACAGTAATTTCATATAAAGGAATTGAAGAAAGTAAACTAAGAGCAGCACAATTACTAACATCTATTATCAGTGACATGGAATTGTATTTTCCTAAAAATAGCAATAGGGATTTCTTAATCTCTACAATATTAAATTATTCTTCACGTTCAAATATTAATCCGATAAAGTGATGATTTTTATTTTTGTTCTTTTTTTCATTCTTGTTTCTGTTTTATTATTGATTTTTGCACTGTCAAGAAAGAATAATAACAAGCACAATCATTGTGGGCATTGCAATAATAGTTGTGATGACAGTTGCAAAAATGAGAAAAACATTTAATAATTTATTAAAATTATTATTACAATGAAAATTAGTAAAGAAAAACAGCTGGTTAATATAATTATTATTCTACTGATTTCTTTTTTATCTTTCCATAGTACAAAAGTTTATTCTAACGTTCAATCTGCAGAAATACAATTTGTCAGTACTAACAATTATTATGAGAAAAAAATTGATTCATTGATTGTTATTAACACGAATCTAAATGATAGCATAAATTACTTACAAAAACAGATATTTCTTCGGAATAATACAAATAATCGGCATCAAATGGTTGCACAAGGTATTTTTGTATTTGTTATTGTAATAATAATTGTGCTATTATTTTTTTTATATTTTGAAAAGAGACGTGCATATGCTTCATTAGTGACACATAAACACGATTCAACAACAATTGACGATGATAATGTTGACAAAACTAAATATTATGAAGAGCTATTAAAATATGATTCTGCTTTCTTGTCTTTAGAAAAAAAAGAACGGGATTTATTGATAAAATTTTCGAAGTTATTATATGAAGATAAAATTTATTTAAAACATGATTTGCTTATTAGTGATATTGCAAAATCATTGGATACAAACAAAAATCATATTTCTCAATTAATAAATTCATATTATAAGAAGAACTTCTCTGCATTATTGAATGATTATCGAATTAAAGAAGCTATAAAACTATTGTCTAACAGAACTTGCGATAATATTTCTTTAAAGGCAATAGGAGAGGCTTCAGGCTTTAAGAACAGACAGGTTTTTCATGATGTTTTCAAAAAAAATACAGGCATTACTCCGAATGAATATCGGAAATTGCATCAAATTAAAGATTTTCAATAAAAATCTTATTATACTTTAAATAGAAATTTTTTATTAATTTTTATCTTTCTATTGTTTGCTTTCTATCAGGTCCCAGCGAAACAAATTTTACTGGCACAGATGTTTTTTCTTCAATATAATCAATAAAGTTTTTCAGTTCTTTTGGGAAATCAGATTCAGATTTACAATTTTCCAAATCACATTTCCAACCGGGCAGCTCATCATATATTACTTCAACTTGATCATCAATAGAACAAGGGAATTTATTTGTAACAACATTATTAATTTTGTAAGCTATAGCAACTTTTATTTTTTCAAAACTGTTTAATACGTCTACCTTAGTAAGAATTAATTGCGTAACGCCATTTATCATCACAGCATAATTTAAGGCAACCAAATCGAGCCAGCCGCAGTCACGAGGTCTTCCAGTTGTTGCACCAAATTCACCTCCTGCCTTTTGTAATTTTTGGCCAATTTCATTATCTTGTTTACTTGGAAAAGGTCCTGCACCAACGCGAGTACAATATGCTTTTGTGATTCCAAAAACCTCACCAATACGTTGCGGTGCAATTCCTAAGCCACAACAAACAGCAGCCGAAATTGTATTTGATGATGTTACAAAAGGATAAGTTCCATAGTTAATATCCAACATTGTTCCCTGAGCACCTTCTGCCAACATTGTTTGACCGTTATTTATAGAATCATTTACATAATGTTCTGTATCAATATATTTATAATTTTTAAGAAAATCAATTGCAGAAAACCAAAGTTCTTCAATTTCTTTTGTTATAATACTATTAATATCATAACCAAATCCTTTAAAAATTTTTCCGTGATATTTTTTTACAGTATCATATTTTTTTAAAAAATCCTTTGAAGAAATATCAGAAATTTTTAAAGCCATTCTGGCAACATTATCGGTATAAGCTGGACCTATTCCGCGTCCTGTTGTTCCAATTTTTTCATTCCCCTTAGACTCTTCATAAATCTTATCTAAGGCTTTATGACTCGGTAAAATCAATATTGCCTTATTTCCGATAAATAAATTATTTCTTAAAGAATCTACAGATTTTTCTGCCAATATTATTTCATCTCTTAAAACTACAGGATCAATAACAACACCGTTTCCTATAATATTAATAGAATTTTTTCTAAAAATTCCCGAAGGAATAGTATGTAAAACATATTTAATATCATTAATAATAATTGTGTGCCCTGCATTTGGACCGCCTTGAAATCTAGAAATAATATTATATTTTGGAGTTAATACGTCAACAATTTTTCCTTTTCCTTCATCTCCCCATTGCAAACCTAGCAATACATCTACTTTATTGTTCATTTCCATAATTATTTTTTTTCTTGACAATTTGAACATATTCCATAATAACATAAAGAATGATATTCAATTTTAAAATTATATTTTTCTGTAATATTTTTATTGATAGTATTTATTGCATCATCATTAAATTCGAAAATACTACCGCAATTATTGCAAATTAAGTGGTCGTGCTGATTCTTTTGAAATTTTTTTTCGTAAATAAATTTATTATCGCCAAACTGATGTTTTACTACAAGACCTGCATCTACCAAAACACTCATGGTGTTATATAGTGTTGTCATCGTTACAGTAAAACTGTTTTTTTCTTTCATGGCAGAATACAAACTGTCGATACTGAAATGAGCAAAACGATTTGTATAGATCTCTTCCAAAATTGCAAAACGTTCGGGAGTTTTACGCAAATGGTTGCTTTCTAAATATTCTTTCAAAATATTTGTTACTAAAGAAACATTATCTCGTTTTTCCATTCGATTTTTTCAAATTAATACAAATATAATATTTTTTTTAAAATAATATTATTTTCATCAAAAATTAACAAATTAGTACAATTTTTGCAAAGATGAGTGATAAATACCTAAAATTATGAATATAAATAAATTATTATTAGTTGTTTTATTAACAATTTGCGTCCAAAGCGTTTTTTCACAAATAGGAGAGGTTAAGATTTCAGGAAATTATGCAAAAATTTATGATGAAGAAGCCCGTTACAGCAATAAATGTATATACTTAGGAACTACCAAAGAATATCTAGGCAATAATTCTGAATATGTGATAATCAAATCTGGAAATTATGCCCAAATATACAACTCAAATGGACAATATACAAATAAGTGCATATATCTTGGTACAACAAAACGATTTGTAAACGTTAATTCAAAGTATATTTTATTAAAAGACGGAAATTATACAAAATATTATAATTTTAATGGGCAATACACAAACAAATGCACTTATAATAGTAATTAAATAAAAGAGAAAAAAAAATGTCATATTCTTAAAAAAAAATTATATTTTTGCATAAAAATATTATAATGATAAAAATTACATTTCCAGATGGGAATATTAGAGAATATGATAAAGGTATTACTGGATTGCAAATTGCAGAAAGTATTAGTCGTAATTTAGCCAAAGAAGTACTCTGTATTTCAATTAATGATGTAGTTACAGAATTAACGAGCCCAATAGAAGAAGATTCAAAAATAATCCTCTACAAATTTGATTCTGAAGAAGGTAAACATGCTTTTTGGCATAGCTCTGCACATATTATGGCGCAAGCAATTCAAGAGCTTTTCCCCGGCACAAAATTTGGTATTGGCCCGGCAATTGAAAATGGTTTTTATTATGATATAGAATTACCTAATGAACAAATATTGTCTGAAACAGATTTTAATACCATTAATAAAAAAATGGCAGAAATTTGTCAAAGAAATCTTCCTATTGTTAGAAAAAATATTTCTAAAGCAGATGCTGAAAAAGTTTTTGCTAAAGACGAATATAAATTGGAATTGATTCATGAATTATTAGATGGAACAATTTCTACTTATACACAAGGCGATTTTACAGATTTATGCAGAGGTCCACATTTACCAAGTACAGGATATGTTAAGGCTATCCAAATAATGAGTTTAGCAGGTGCTTTTTGGCGCGGAGATGCTAATCGCAAACAACTTACACGCGTTTATGGTATTAGTTTCCCTAAGAAAGATTTATTGGATAACTATTTAACATTATTGGAAGAAGCCAAAAAACGCGATCATCGCAAATTAGGAAAAGAATTAGAATTATTCACTTTTTCTCAAAGAGTAGGTTTAGGCCTTCCTATATGGTTGCCAAGAGGTACAGAATTACGTAAAAGACTTGAGGACTTTTTAATTAAAGTACAAAAAGAATCTGGCTATGAACAAGTTATGACTCCTCATATTGGTAATGTAAATTTATATAAAACTTCAGGACATTTCCAGAAATACGGTGCCGATTCATTTCAAACAATTAAAACACCGGAAGAAGGCGAAGAATATATGTTGAAACCAATGAACTGTCCTCACCACTGCGAAATATTTTCTTCAAAACCACGCTCATATAAAGATTTACCTTGCCGACTCGCAGAATTTGGCACAGTATATCGTTATGAACAAAGTGGAGAACTTCACGGCTTAACAAGAGTAAGAGGTTTCACCCAAGATGACGCCCATATATTCTGTACACAGGATCAAGTAAAAGAAGAATTCCAAGGTGTGATAAATATTGTTATGAAAATATTTAAAACTCTTGATTTTAAAGAATATACAGCTCAGATATCTTTACGAGATAAAGTAAATAGAGAAAAATATATTGGTAGCGATGAAAATTGGGAAAAAGCAGAAAAAGCAATTATTGATGTTGCCAATGAAAGTGGAATGAATACTGTTATAGAATATGGTGAAGCAGCTTTTTATGGACCAAAATTAGATTTTATGGTTAAAGATGCTATCGGCAGAAAATGGCAATTAGGAACAATTCAAGTAGATTATAACTTACCTGAAAGATTTGAATTAGAATATACAGGAAGTGATAACCAAAAACATCGTCCAGTAATGATTCACCGTGCTCCATTCGGTTCTATGGAACGATTTGTAGCTGTATTAATAGAACATTGTGCAGGAAAATTTCCTCTATGGCTTACTCCAGACCAAATGGTTATTTTACCAATTAGCGAAAAATACAACGAATATGCACAAAAAGTTCTATCAGAATTAAAAAAATCTGACATTCGTGGTACTGTTGATAACAGAGATGAAAAAATTGGCAAAAAAATTCGTGATAACGAAATGAAAAAAATTCCTTATCTTTTGGTAGTAGGTGAAAAAGAAATGACAGAAAATGTTATTTCTGTTCGTCGCCAAGGAGAAGGTGATCTCGGGACAATGGATATAAATAATTTTGTAAATTTAATAAAATCAGAGATAGAAAAATCAGTTAATAATTAATTTATTTATTTGTGGCAGAATATAAAAAAACTAAAAGTAAAGGGCCTGAGTATAGAATAAACAGAGAAATTCGTGCTCCATTTGTTAGAGTAGTAGGTGATGAAGTTGAACCCGTGGTATTACCAATTCGCGAAGCTATTGCACGCGCAGAAGCAATGGAACTCGATTTAATAGAAATTTCTCCAAATGCAGATCCACCTGTTTGCAAAATGGCAGACTATTCAAAATTCTTATATCAATTAAAAAAGAAAAAGAAAGAACTTGACGCAAATTCTCAAAAAGAAGTCGTTAAAGAAATTCGTTTTAGCCCTCAAACCGATGAACATGATTTCAATTTTAAGCTAAATCATGCTAAAAATTTTTTGAAAGATGGTTGTAAAGTTAAAGCGTTCGTTTTTTTTAAAGGTCGTTCGATTCTTTATAAAGAACAGGGAGAAATCTTATTGTTGAAATTAGTTCAAGAGCTTGAAGATATAGGCAAAATCGACAAAATGCCTGTTCTTGAAGGTAAAAGAATGCAAATATTAATTATTCCCAAACAAGCTAAGAAGAAATAAATTACAATTTTTTTCGAAATCTTCTTTATATCATTTTCAAATTTTATTTTTCAATAAATTAGTCTTATTTTAAAGGAAAATTATCTAATATATGTTTTTTTATATGGAAAAAAAATGTATATTTGTGTAAAATATTAATATGGCAAGAGAAATTAAATTTTGTTTACTATACAGAGATATGTGGCAATCTAGTGGAAAATATTTTCCATCTGCAGAACAATTAACAAAAGTTGCTCCTGCAATTATTAAAATGGGTTGCTTTGATAGAATCGAAACTAATGGAGGAGCTTTTGAACAAAGTCAATTATTAAAAGGCGATAATCCAAATCCTATTGTTAGACAATGGACTGCTCCTTTTAATGAAGCAGGCATAGGTACTTTAATGCTTGAAAGAGCTTTAAACGCTATTACTATGTCACCAGTTGCCAGCGATGTTCGTAAACTCATGTTCCAAGTAAAGAAGGCTCAAGGAGTTAATATTGCACGCTCTTTTTGCGGGTTAAACGATTACAGAAATTTAGAATTGTCCGTTAAATACGCTAAAGAGGCAGGGATGATTTCTCAAGTAGCACTTAGTATCACACATTCTCCGGTTCATACTAACGAATATTATATGAATATTATTGATAAGGTTATTGAATTCGGTTGTGATGAGATTGCCTTAAAAGATATGGCTGGTGTTGGTCGTCCCACTAATCTTGGAAAATTAGTTTACGAAATTAAGAAAAAATATCCACATATTATTGTTCAATATCATGGCCACTCAGGACCAGGTTTTTCTGTAGCTAGTATGCTGGAAGTTGCAAAAGCAGGCGTTGATTATCTAGACGTTGCTATGGAACCTCTTTCTTGGGGAATGGTTCACCCTGACGTTATTACTATTAGTGAAATGTTGAAAGATGCAGGTTTCTCTGTAAAAGACATCAACATGAATGCATATATGGAAGTTAGAAAATTAACCCAAAGCTTTATTAATGAAGATCTTGGTTATTGGATAAATACCAAAAACAGAGAAATGACTTCACTATTAGTTGGTAGCGGACTTCCTGGCGGTATGATGGGATCTATGATGAGCGATTTAAATCAAATGCTTCAATTTTTAAACACTCAACTTAAAGCACAAAATAAAAATGAAGTATCTGTTGATGAAATGCTCGTGAAACTTTTCGATGAAGTAAAATATGTATGGCCTAAACTCGGTTATCCACCTCTTGTTACTCCTTTTAGTCAATATGTAAAAAATATTGCTCTTTGGAATGTGGTGAATCTGGAACTTGGAAAAGAACGCTGGATGCAAATTGACCGAAATACCATGGATATGTTACTTGGAAAAGCAGGAAAACTTCCTGGTGAACTCGCTCCCGAAATATTGGCGATTATTAAAGAAAAACAATTAGAATTCTATTCTGATACTCCTCAAAATAATTATCCCGATAATCTTGAAAAATTCAGAAAAGAATTTAATGAAAATAATTGGGACGAAGGTCAAGATAATGAAGAATTATTAGAATTTGCTATGCACGAATTGCAATACAAAAACTATAAATCAGGTATAGCAAAAGAACAGTTTATTAAAGATCTTAATAATTTTAAAAATAAAACTACAGATAATAATTCTGTTAAAGTACAACAATCTACAGATAGTATAGATTTAGAAAAACTTGATTATTCAAGTGTTGCTAGATATAACAATTATTTTATTGAAAGTTTGTCGTAAAAATTTTTAATTGAAATAATAATTCCGCAATTGTGGACTTCATGAAAACTATATATTAAAACAATTTGATATAATACAAAAATAAGTTATATCAATGAAAAAGGTTATTTATATATTCAAAAAAACATAATATATTGAATTTATTGTATAGACAATAATATAAAACGTATCTTAATGATATAAATTCCGCGTTTTTAATTTTTAATAATTATTGCCATTTGGAATTTGGGCAAAAATAATAAAAAAATATGAAAAAAATTTTATTTTTTCTAGCAATAGTATTTCAATGTACAGTATTTGCACAGAGTAATGTTACATTGCGATTCACAGGAAAAAATTTCAACAACAATTACGTTCAGTTGGACAGTGTGATAATTAATAATATTTCGCAGAGTTGGACGGAAACAATTTATTATCCCGATACTATTATAAATATGTCGAATACCGTTGGTATTTCAGAATCAGAAGTAAGTTCTTTTGAGATTTCTAATTTACGCCCAAATCCTTTTGATGGTGTTGCTAATTTCAACCTTTCTATGCCGTCTCCAGGGGATGTTTATTTACAAATTATTGACGCTAAAGGTACAGTGATAGCAAATTTAAATGAGAAATTAAACAGTGGTGTTTATGCTTATGAACTACGTTTGAAACTCCCAGGAACATACTTTATTAATGCCAAAAACAGTTCTAATTTATCTACGGCAAAATTGGTAAACGTAGGAAATGCGGGAAAAAACACAATTATACAGACAGGAAATATTGCTGCTGTTGAAACTATATTACAGGCAAAACTTACTTCTACAAATCC